>NZ_JBFAMU010000102.1:0-13488 GCF_040656655.1 Micromonospora sp. NPDC049799 | reverse complement strand
GGCCGACCGGCTGGTGTCGCTCCTCGGCGCCGGCACGACGGCCGCCCACTCCGCGCCGCCGTGGTGGCGGCGCTACCCCTTCGCGCCGGGCGACACCGCGCTGCGCATCGAGGTGCCGATCACCGACCTGCACGCGGCGGTCTACGCGCTGCGCGACGCGGCCGGCGGTCCCGTCCCCCTGCGCGGCGCCGCCGGTCTGGGCGTCGTGCACGCGGCCCTGCCCGGCGCGATGTCCCCCGACCGGGTCGCCTCGATCCTCACCGCCGTCCGGAGCGTGCTCCTCGCCCGACAGGGCCGGTGCGTGGTCGTCTCCGCACCGGAGCCGGTCCGCCAGGCCGTCGACCTATGGGGCGACGTGTCCGGTTTGGCCCGGCTGCGGGCTGTGAAGGAACACCTCGACCCGCACCACCGCCTCGCCCCCGGCCGCCTCCCCGGCGGCCTCTGACCGCCGCTCAGTCCACCGTCGGGCGGGGCCGGTCGGGGCGTCAGGCGGCGTCGTTGCGCAGGACGAGGATGGCGATGTCGTCGCGGGGGGTCTCCGGCGAGAAGCCGATCGCGGTCGACCGGAGCCGGGCCGCGACCACGTCGGCGGAGTACCCGGCCAGCGGGGCGGCGGCCTCGCGCAGCCGGTCGGTGCCGAAGAGTTCCCGGCCGCGCCGGCGTTCGGTGACCCCGTCGGTGTAGAAGATCAGCGCGTCGCCCGGGTCGAGCGGGAACTCGGCCGTCGGCGAGGCGATGGAGTCGAGCAGGCCCAGCGCGGTGCCGCCGGTCCCGATGAAGTCCGCGCCGCCGCCGGAGCGCAGCAGCACCGGACGGTCGTGGCCGGCGAGGTGCAGCGAGACGTCGAGCTGGTCGTCGTCCCCGGGCCGGACGGCCGCCAGCGCGAGCGTGCAGTACCGGCCGCCGCCCCGCTCGCACAGCGTCTCGTTGAGCCGGGCCAGCGCCTCGGGCAGCGGCTTGCCGTCACCGACCAGCACCCGGATGACGTCGCGGACCAGGCCGGTGACCGCAGCGGCCTGCACACCCTTGCCGGAGACGTCGCCGATGACCACCAGCCACCGCCCGTCGGGCAGTGGCAGCACGTCGTAGAAGTCGCCGCCCACGTCGGCGTCGTCGCCCGTCGGCACGTACTCGGCGGCGAAGCCGATGCCCTCCACCACCGGCAGCACCGGCGGCAGCAGCGACTGTTGGAGGGTGTGCGCGACCCGGCGGCGTTCGGCGTGGATCCGCGCGTTCTCGATGGCCAGGGCCGCTCGGCGGGCCACGTCCTCCAGGACGGCGACCTCGTCCGGGTCGTGCCGGTGCCGCTGGTGCCGGCCGACGGCCAGCGTGCCGAGGCGCTGGCCCCGGGCGATCAGCGGGACCGCGAAGCCCTCCATGGGCGCCCCCAGCGGGGTCTGGGTGCCGTTGCGGGACGCCTCGCGCAGCCGCGTCTGGACCGAGTCCGGCCCGGTGTCCCGGAGCACCGCGTCCAGCTGCGGCAGCATCGACTCGTCGGCGTGGCTGGCCGCCGCGAGCCGCAGCCGGCCCCACTCGTCGGTGGTGTGCACCGCGCACCACTGCCCGAGCCGGGGCACCACGAGCTGCGGGATCAGCGCCATCGTCAGCTCGACGTCGAGGGACTGCGCGAGCAGTTCGCTGGCCTCGGCGAGGAACGTCAGCCACGCCTGACGCCGGACGTCCGCCCGGCGCAGCCGGTCGTTCTCCAGGTGCAGGGAGAGCCGCTCGGCCGTCAGGACGGCCAGCGGCCGGGCGTACGCGGAGGGTGCCGCGTCCAGCTCCAGCTCCCCGGAGTACGGACGGTGCACGGTGAGCGGTACCCGGAGCAGTTCGGTGCCGGGGCGGGGCTGGCGGCCGTACCGGGCGAGCACCTGGCGGCCCTGCCCCTCGCCCCGGTCCAGATGGACCACGCCTCCGGCCGCGCCGACCATCTCGGCGACGCGGGTCAGCAGGCTGGTCGCGAAGTCGGGCAGCGGGTCCTCGGCGTACGGATCGGGGGTGGTCTGCATCAGCTCGCTCATCGCGCCGGCGCTCGGCGCGGAGCTGTCGCTGCCTGTGGGGTCGGTCACGGCGGACGCCGCCTCGGGGCGCGGGACGGGGCCGTTCCCGGCGGCGCCGGGCCGGTCCAGACGGAACCAGACGCCCTTCCCGGTGGGCAGGTACGTGGTGCCCCAGCGGCTGGCGAAGTGGTCGACCAGCAGCAGGCCCCGGCCGCGTTCGGAGACCTCGCCGATGTCGGTGGTGTCGTTGCGGACCCCGACGATCAGCTCCTCCACCGGCCCGCTCGCGAAGTCCGACACCGTCACGGTGAGGCCGATCCGGTCCGCGACGACCTCGATGTCCAGTTCGGTGCGGGCGTGTTCCACCGCGTTGGTGGAGAGTTCGGTGGTCAGCAGCAGCGCCTCGTTGGCCAGATCGTCGAGGTGGGCCTCGCTGAGGACGGACCGGACGACGGCGCGAGCGGCGGCGGGCGTGCGTCGGTCGGCGGGGAGTCGGACCCGCCGGACGTGCTCGTCTCGGCCCTCGGTCGACACGGGCCCGGTCTCCGCTGACACCCCCGTATCCTCCACCTCGGTCCCCTCGGGTGCCAAGCCGGACCCGCGACCCGCCCGTCACCGGGTAACGACCCGACCGCGCGCCGACCTGGCGCGTCCGAGGCGGCGGGCACAATATGGGGTGGCCGGCGTGCCGACACGGGCCGGCGGCCCCCGACCCCTGAGCGAGGGATGATGACCACGGCGAAACAGTCGGCGACGGCCGATCAGTCCGCGCCCGACCACGAGGCGGTCCTCGTCGAGCTGACCGAGGCGCTGCGGCGGGTGCGCCGTGGCGACCTCAAGGTCCGGTTGCCCCGGCGGGCGGGCCGGGCCGGCGAGGTGGCCGACGCCTTCAACGAGGTGGTCTCGCTCCAGGAGCGGCAGTACCTCGACCTGCGCCGGATCAGCCGCATCGTCGGCCGGGACGGCCGGCTCACCGAGCGCCTGGACGACGAGGGGCTGGACGGTTCCTGGGCGGAGGGGCAGCGGGCCGTCAACTCGCTGATCGACGACCTCGGCCGGCCGACCACGGAGATCGCCCGGGTGATCGTGGCGGTGGCCGACGGTGACCTGTCGCAGCACATGGCGCTGGAGATCGACGGGCGCCCGCTGCGCGGTGAGTACCTGCGCATCGGCCGCACGGTGAACACGATGGTCGACCAGCTGTCGTCGTTCTCGAACGAGGTGACCCGGGTGGCCCGCGAGGTGGGCACCGAGGGCAAGCTGGGTGGCCAGGCCGACGTCCGGGGCGTCGCCGGCACCTGGAAGGACCTCACCGACTCGGTGAACACCATGGCGTCGAACCTGACCGGCCAGGTGCGGTCGATCTCGCAGGTGGCGACGGCGGTCGCGAAGGGCGACCTGTCGCAGAAGATCACGGTCGGCGCCCGCGGCGAGGTCGCCGAGCTGGCCGACACGATGAACTCGCTCACCGACACGCTGCGGCTCTTCGCCGAGCAGGTGACCCGGGTGGCGCGTGAGGTGGGCACCGAGGGGAAGCTGGGCGGGCAGGCCGACGTGCCGAACGTGGCCGGCACGTGGAAGGACCTGACCGACAGCGTCAACTCGATGGCGTCGAACCTGACCGCCCAGGTCCGCAACATCGCCCAGGTCTCCACCGCGGTCGCCCGGGGTGACCTCAGCCAGAAGATCACGGTGGCCGCGCAGGGCGAGATCCTGGAGCTGAAGGACACCGTCAACACGATGGTGGACCAGTTGTCGTCGTTCGCCGACGAGGTGACGCGGGTGGCGCGTGAGGTGGGCATCGAGGGCAAGCTGGGCGGTCAGGCCCAGGTCCGCGGCGTCTCCGGCACCTGGCGGGACCTGACGGAGAACGTCAACCAGCTCGCCGGCAACCTGACCAGCCAGGTCCGCAACATCTCGCAGGTGTCGACGGCCGTCGCG
The DNA here is from genome assembly GCF_040656655.1 of Micromonospora sp. NPDC049799. Taxonomy (NCBI): domain Bacteria; kingdom Bacillati; phylum Actinomycetota; class Actinomycetes; order Micromonosporales; family Micromonosporaceae; genus Micromonospora; species Micromonospora sp. NPDC049799. The sequence goes on along the minus strand of NZ_JBFAMU010000102.1, from coordinate 9,547 downwards.
AAGGGCGACCTGTCGCAGAAGATCACCGTCGACGCGCAGGGCGAGATCCTGGAGCTGAAGAACACCGTCAACACGATGGTGGACCAGCTCTCCTCGTTCGCCGACGAGGTGACGCGGGTGGCGCGTGAGGTGGGCACCGAGGGCAAGCTGGGTGGTCAGGCGCAGGTGAAGGGCGTCTTGGGCACCTGGCGGGATCTGACCGACAACGTGAACTCGATGGCGTCGAACCTGACCAGTCAGGTGCGGAACATCGCGTCGGTCACCACCGCCGTGGCGAAGGGCGACCTGAGCCAGAAGATCACCGTGGACGCCCGGGGCGAGATCCTGGAGCTGAAGTCGACGGTCAACACGATGGTGGACCAGTTGTCGTCGTTCGCCGACGAGGTGACCCGGGTGGCCCGCGAGGTGGGCACCGAGGGCAAGCTCGGCGGCCAGGCCCAGGTACGCGGCGTCGCCGGCACCTGGCGCGACCTGACCGACAACGTGAACTCCATGGCGTCGAACCTGACCGCCCAGGTCCGCAACATCGCCCAGGTGTCCACCGCGGTCGCCAAGGGTGACCTGAGCCAGAAGATCACCGTCGACGCGCAGGGCGAGATCCTGGAGTTGAAGTCGACGGTGAACACGATGGTGGACCAGTTGTCGTCGTTCGCCGACGAGGTGACCCGGGTGGCGCGTGAGGTGGGCACCGAGGGCAAGCTCGGTGGTCAGGCGCAGGTGAAGGGCGTTTCCGGCACCTGGCGGGATCTGACCGACAACGTGAACTCGATGGCGTCGAACCTGACCAGTCAGGTGCGGAACATCGCGTCGGTCACCACCGCCGTGGCGAAGGGTGACCTGTCGCAGAAGATCACCGTGGACGCGCAGGGTGAGATCCTGGAGCTGAAGTCGACGGTGAACACGATGGTGGACCAGTTGTCGTCGTTCGCCGACGAGGTCACCCGGGTGGCCCGCGAGGTCGGCATCGAGGGCAAGCTGGGTGGTCAGGCGCAGGTGAAGGGCGTCTCCGGCACCTGGCGCGACCTGACCGAGAACGTCAACCAGCTCGCGTCGACGCTGACCACCCAGCTGCGGGCGATCTCCCAGGTGTCCACCTCGGTGACCCGGGGCGACCTGACCCAGCGGATCGCGGTCAAGGCGCAGGGCGAGGTCGCCGAGCTGAAGGACAACATCAACCAGATGATCGTCACCCTCCGGGAGACGACCAAGAAGAACGCCGAGCAGGGCTGGCTGGACTCCAACCTGGCCCGCATCGGCGGCCTGCTCCAGGGCCAGCGGGACCTCGGCGAGGTCTGCCGGATGATCATGATGGAGGTCACCCCGCTGGTCGACGCGCAGCTCGGGGCGTTCTTCCTGGCGGACAACTCCGAGGGCAGTGTCCGGCTGCGGCTGACCTCCTCGTACGGGTACGTGGCCCGCGGGCACGACGTCACGTTCGGCCCCGGTGAGGGGCTGGTCGGGCAGACCGCGCTGTCCCGGCGCACGATCCGGGTCGGCGCCGCGCCGGACGGCCGCCTGACGCTGCGTTCCGGCCTCGCCGACACGCCCCCGTCCGACCTGGTCGTGCTGCCGGTCCTCTTCGAGGGCGAGCTGCTGGGCGTGATCGAGTTCGCCAGCGTCAAGACCTTCTCCGAGCTGCACCTGTCCTTCCTGGAGCGGCTGGTGCTCACCATCGGCATCGCGGTCAACACCATCCAGGCCAACCGGCGTACGGAGGAGCTGCTCGCCCAGTCGCAGCGGCTCGCCCACGAGCTGCAGGAACAGTCGGCGGAGTTGCAGCGCACCAACGCCGAGCTGGAGGAGAAGGCCACCCTGCTGTCCGAGCAGAAGGGCAACATCGAGACGAAGAACCGGGAGATCGAGCTGGCCCGGCTCGGCCTGGAGGAGAAGGCGCAGCAGCTCACCCGGGCATCGGCGTACAAGTCGGAGTTCCTGGCCAACATGAGCCACGAGCTGCGTACGCCGCTGAACTCCCTGCTGCTGCTGGCCCGGCTGCTGGCGGAGAACTCGGAGCGGAACCTCACGCCGAAGCAGACCGAGTTCGCCCGCACGATCCACAGCGCCGGCTCCGACCTGCTGTCGCTGATCGACGACATCCTGGACCTGTCCAAGATCGAGGCCGGTCGGATGGACGTCGAGCCGACCGAGATCCGGTTCGCCGAGATCCGCAGCTACGTCGAGCAGGCGTTCGCGCCGCAGGCCGAGGAGAAGGGCCTGGACTTCCAGGTACGCGTGAGCAAGGACCTGCCGCCGGCGCTGGTGACCGACGCCCAGCGCCTCCAGCAGATCCTGCGCAACCTGCTTTCCAACGCGGTGAAGTTCACCGACAACGGCGCGGTGACGCTGCGGATCGCCCCGGCCCCGGAGAACGCGGTGTTCGACGTGCCGGCGCTCACCAACGCCCGGCAGGTGATCGCGTTCACCGTGATCGACACCGGCATCGGCGTCTCCGACGACAAGCTGTCGATCATCTTCGAGGCGTTCCAGCAGGCCGACGGCACCACCAGCCGCCGCTTCGGCGGCACCGGGCTGGGCCTGTCGATCAGCCGCGACCTGGCCCGGCTGCTCGGTGGGTCGATCACCGTCTCGTCGGCGCCCGGGCAGGGCTCGACGTTCACCCTCTTCGTACCCGACGTCCTGGCCCCGGACGCGGTGGTGGCGCCGGCGCCGCCGTCCCCGCAGCGGGCCGGCCTGCCCTCGTCGTTGCTGATGCCGCCGATGGAGCTGCTGCCGCAGCGGGCGGAGGCGCCGGCCACCCGCCGGCTGGACGGTGCGACGGTGCTGATCGTGGACGACGACGTCCGGAACGTGTTCGCGCTCACCAGCGCATTGGAACTGCACGGGATGACCGTGTTGTACTCGGACAACGGGGCGGACGGTGTCCGCCTGCTGGCCGAGCATCCGGAGGTGGACATCGTGCTGATGGACGCCATGATGCCCGACCAGGACGGGTACGAGACGACACGGCAGATCCGGCGCAACCACCGCTTCGCGGACCTGCCGATCGTCTTCCTGACCGCGAAGGCCATGCCGGGCGACCGTGAGTCGGCGCTGGCGGCCGGGGGTAGTGACTACATCACCAAGCCGGTGGACCTGGACGAGCTGATCGAGCTGATGGCGTCCTGGATCAGTGGCGGCCGGACCGAGGAGAGTTCGTGACCCAGATGGCCAAGGCGCTGCTGGTGGACGACCGACGGGAGAACCTGATGGCCCTGGAGGCGATCCTCCAGGGCCTGCCGGTGCAGTCGGTGGCGGTCGAGAGCGGCGAGGCGGCGCTGAAGCAGCTCCTGGTCGACGACTTCGCGGTGATCCTGCTCGACGCCCAGATGCCGGACATGGACGGTTTCGAGACCGCCAGCCACATCAAGCGCCGGGAGCGTACGCGGCACGTGCCGATCATCTTCCTCACCGCCGCCGACCGGGACGCGCAGCTCGCGCTCCGCGGCTACGCGGTGGGCGCGGTCGACTACCTCACCAAGCCGTTCGACCCGTGGGTGCTGCGCGCGAAGGTCTCGGTCTTCGTCGAGCTGTGGGTCAAGAGCCGGCAGCTCGCCGCCCAGTCGGACCTGGTCCGGGAGAAGGACGCCCAGTGGCGGGTGCTGACCGACGCGGTCGACGAGGCCACCGCGCTGCTGCGCTCCGAGGACGACCCGGATGCGCGGGACCGCGCGGTGGAACTCCTCGAACAGGCCCGCTGGGGCAGCACGCCCTGAGTGGGTGTCAGCTGGTGGGGGACTCGTTGCGGACCATCAGGGCCGAGCGCAGGCCGGTGATGTCCAGGACGCGGAGCAGGAAGTCGCCGACGTTGGTGAGGATCAGCAGGCTCTGCGCGTGACTGGCCTTCCGGCTCAGCACGACGAGCGTGCCCAGGCCCTGGGAGTCGCAGAAGGTGATTCCACCGAGGTCGAGCACGATCCGCGGGGGTGGGTCGGCCAGGACCTCGTTGACGATCGTCGAGAGCTGGGCGGCCGTGAGCATGTCGATCTCACCAGCGAGGCGAAGCACGGCTTCGTCCCCGGTCCGGTGCACGGTGATGGACAGTTCGGCACGATCCACCCGGTCAGCCTAGCGCGATCTCGTGACGCGGGCCTGTCGAGGCGATCTGCCGGCACCGCGGCCACGGGCCCCCGCAGGTCTCGGCGTGAGACTGGTAACGCCCCGCGCGGGGTGCCTGCCGATTCGCCGTCCGGCGCTGACACAATGGCGGCATCGTGACCGATATGTTTCCCGCCGGATCCGGCCGCTACCCCGCCGACGCGCCGGCCTCCGAGGCCCTGTTCGACCGCGCCCGGGCCATCGTGCCGGGCGGGGTGAATTCCCCTGTGCGCGCGTTCCGTGCCGTCGGTGGCACGCCGCGCTTCATGGTCCGGGGGGAGGGCCCCTGGATGTACGACGCGGACGGCCGGCGCTACGTCGACCTGGTCTGCTCCTGGGGGCCGCTGATCCTCGGCCACGCCCACCCGGAGGTGGTGGAGGCCGTCCGCGAGGCCGCCACGAGGGGCACCAGCTTCGGCACGCCGACGCCCGGTGAGGTCGAGCTGGCCGCCGAGATCGTCGACCGCACGCCGGTCGAGCAGGTCCGCCTGGTCAACTCGGGCACCGAGGCGACCATGTCGGCGATCCGGCTGGCCCGGGGCTTCACCGGCCGCGCGAAGATCGTCAAGTTCTCCGGCTGCTACCACGGGCACTCGGACGCGCTGCTCGCCGCCGCCGGCTCCGGCGTGGCGACCCTCGGCCTGCCCGACTCGCCCGGCGTGACGGGCGCGGCGGCCGGCGACACCATCGTCCTGCCGTACAACGACATCGCCGCAGTGGAGGCCGCCTTCGCGGCCGAGGGGCAGCACATCGCGGTGGTCATCACCGAGGCCGCCGCCGGCAACATGGGCGTGGTCGCGCCCCGCGACGACTTCAACCAGCGGCTCGCCGCGATCGCCCACGCGCACGGCGCGCTGCTCATCGTCGACGAGGTGATGACCGGGTTCCGGGTCTCCCGCGCCGGGTGGCACGGCCTCGACGCCTCGGACGCCGACCTGTGGACGTACGGCAAGGTCATGGGTGGTGGCCTGCCCGCCGCGGCGTTCGGCGGGCGCGCGGAGGTCATGGCGCGACTGGCCCCCGCCGGCCCGGTCTACCAGGCCGGCACCCTCTCCGGTAACCCGCTCGCCTGCGCCGCCGGCCTGGCCACGCTGCGGCTGGCCGACGACGCGCTGTACCGCAAGCTGGACTCCACGGCCGCCGTCGTGGGCAAGCTCGCCGCGGACGCGCTGGCCGCCGCCGGGGTCCCGCACCGGCTGTCGTACGCGGGCAACATGTTCTCGATCTTCTTCACCGACGCCGACGTGGTCGACTACGACAGCGCCCGCACCCAGCAGGTGCCCGCGTTCAAGGCGTTCTTCCACGCGATGCTCGCCGCCGGCGTCTACCTGCCGCCGAGCGCGTTCGAGTCGTGGTTCGTGTCGGCGGCGATCGACGACGCCGCTCTGGAGCAGATCGCCGCGGCGCTGCCGTCGGCGGCGAACGCGGCGGCAGCAGCGGGTCACGGGGGGTAGTGGTGAGCGCGAGGAGTGAGCCGGGTTTGCGAGCCCCGCAGTCGCGAACGAAGGGGGCGTAGACGGTGAGCGCGAAGACGGTGGTCCACGTGCTGCGGCACGGCGAGGTGTACAACCCGGACCAGATCCTCTACGGGCGGCTGCCCGGCTTCCGCCTCTCCGAACTGGGCGTGCAGATGGCCAAGGCCGCCGCGCAGGGGCTGGCCGAGCGGGAGGTCGTGCACGTGGTGGCCAGTCCGCTGGAGCGCGCGCAGCAGACGGCCGAACCGATCGCGGCCCAGTTCGGGCTGCCGGTCGGGGTGGACGAGCGGCTGATCGAGAGCGCCAACTGGTTCGAGGGCAAGAAGGTCTCTCCCGGGGACGGGTCGTTCCGCGACCCCCGTAACTGGTGGGTGCTGCGCGACCCGATGACGCCGTCCTGGGGCGAGGCGTACCGCGCGATCGCCGAGCGGATGTTCGCCGCCCTGCACGCCGCCCGGGTGGCCGCCGAGGGGCGCGAGGCGGTGCTGGTCTCGCACCAGCTCCCGATCTGGACCCTGCGCCGGTACGTCGAGCGCAAGCGGCTCTGGCACGACCCGCGCAGGCGGCAGTGCGGCCTGGCCAGCCTCACCTCGTTCCACTTCGACGGCGCCAAGGTGGTCGGCATCGGTTACTCCGAGCCGGCCGCGCACCTGATCGCGATGTCGCCGACCGCCCGGACGGCCAAGGGGGCCTGACATGAACGCCCGGAGGTGGACCGCCGGTCTGCTCACCGCCGTCGCGGCGGTGTCGCTGGCCGCCTGCTCCTCGAAGAGCGCCGAGGAGACCTGCGCCACCCGGGACGGCATCGTCGAGTGTGCCCCCGACCAGCGGTCCGCCGCTCCGAAGCTCGCCGGTGAGCTGCTCACCGGCGGCAGCTACGACGTCGCGCGGGACCGGGGCCGGGTCGTCGTGGTCAACTTCTGGGGTTCCTGGTGCAACCCGTGCCGGGCCGAGGCGGACGACCTGGAGAACACGTACCAGGCCACCAAGGGCTCCGGCGTGACCTTCCTGGGCATCAACGTGCAGGACCAGCGGGACAAGGCGAAGGCGTTCGAGGAGGGCCGGGTCACCTACCCGAGCCTGTTCGACCCACCGAGCCGCCTGGCGCTCGCCCTGGACATCCCGCCGAACACCATCCCGGCCACCGTGATCCTCGACCGGGAGGGCCGGATCGCCGCGGTGATCCGGGCCGCGGTCACCCAGGAGGGCCTCCAGCCCATCGTCGAGCGGATCGCCGCGGAGTCGTCCGCGCCGACCGGCCAACGCTGATGGGCGATACCTTCGGCACCCTCGCCCAGTCCGGCCCACTGCTGCTGGCCATCGGCGCGGCGGCGCTGGCCGGCCTGGTCAGCTTCCTGTCCCCGTGCGTCCTGCCGCTGATGCCGGGCTACCTGTCGTACGTCACCGGTCTGGCCGGCGCCGACCTCGAAGGCCGAGGTGAAAGGAAGGGCCCCCTATTAACGCCTGCGGTAGAGGAAGGGCCCCTTCTTAACACCGCAGGCGGCAGCGCGGACGTGGCGGTGCGGGAGCGGACGACCCGCGCCGAGGTGGCCGCCGTGAAGGGGCGGGTGCTCGCCGGGACGCTGCTGTTCATCGCCGGCTTCACCGTCGTCTTCACCGCCACCGCCATCCTCTTCACCAGCTTCGGCAAGGTCTTCTTCCAGCACGAGCGCACCCTCGAGGTGGTCATCGGCACGCTGATCGTGGTGCTCGGTCTCGGCTACCTCGGGCTGATCCCCGGGTTGCAGCGCGAGTTCCGGATCCAGCGGCTGCCGGCCGCCGGCCTGCTCGGCGCACCGGTCCTGGGCGCGGTCTTCGCGCTCAGTTGGGTGCCGTGCACCGGCCCGACCCTCGCGGCGGTGGTCGGCATGGCCACCACCAGCGGTCAGACGGACCGGGCAGTGGTGCTCGCCGTGGCGTACTGCCTCGGGCTGGGGATACCGTTCGTCGTCTTCGGGCTGGGCTTCCAGCGTCTGCTCGGGGTCTTCCGCGCCGTCCGGCGCAACAGCCGGTGGGTCACCCGGATCGGCGGCGCGCTGCTGATCCTGATCGGCCTCGCGCTGGTCACCGGCGGGTGGACCAACATCGTGATCTGGTTGCAGACCACCGTCGGGGTGGGCGAGGTGAGCATCTGATGACCGTCGTGGACGAGCGGCCGGCGACACCGGCCGAGGCACCCCGGCGTCGGCCCAACCGGCTGCTGGCCCTGCTGCGCAACTCGTGGCGGCAGCTCACCAGCATGCGTACGGCGCTGGTCCTGCTCTTCCTGCTCGCGGTCGCCGCGATCCCCGGCTCGGTGCTGCCCCAGCGCGGCGTCAACCCGGAGGACGTGCGGGACTACTTCGTCGCGCACCCCGATCTGGCCCCCGTGCTGGACCGGATCGGCGCCTTCGAGGCGTTCGGCTCGGTGTGGTTCTCCGCGATCTACGTGCTGCTGTTCACCTCGCTGATCGGTTGCATCACCCCCCGGCTGCGGGACCACGTCCGCGCGCTGCGGTCGAAGCCGCCGGTCGCACCGAAGCGGCTGGACCGGCTGCCGCAGCACGCCGTCTTCGCCGCCCCGGCCGGCGGAGCGGGCGCGATCGCCGAGGCGCTGCGCCGGCGGCGCTGGCGGGTGGTCGTCCGCGGCGACGAGGTCTCCGCCGAGAAGGGCTTCCTGAAGGAGACCGGCAACCTGCTCTTCCACTCCTCGCTGGTCCTGGTGCTGGTGGGTGTCGCGCTCGGCTCCTGGTACGGGTGGAGCGGCAACAAGCTGCTGGTCGCCGGGCCGGACAACGGGTTCTGCAACACTCAGCAGCAGTACGCCGAGACGAAGTTCGGTCCCCGCGTCGACGACGTCGACCTGCCGCCGTTCTGCGTCCGGCTGGACGACTTCGAGGCGCGGTTCCTGGAGTCCAACGGCCAGCCGGAGTTCTTCAACGCCACGGTCACCACGACGAACCTGGAGACCGGCGAGACCCGGCAGGCCGACTTCTCGGTCAACTCGCCGCTGCGGCTGGACGGGGCGAACGTCTACCTGCTCGGCCACGGGTACGCCCCGGTGATCCGCTACACCGACCGGTTCGGGCAGAGCCAGACCAGCACCAAGCCGTTCCTCAGCACCGGCGACATCGGGTTGACCGGCGAGGGTCTGGCCGACTTCCCGGACGCCAACGTCGACCCGGCCACCGGCCGGCGGGACCCGAACCTCCAGATGGCCTTCACCGGCCTCTACCTGCCGACCGCCCCGCAGGAGGGCCCGTTCGTCCGGTCCGAGTACCCGACCGAGCGGAACCCGGCGCTCAACCTCGTCGCCTATCGGGGCAACCTGGGCCTGGACGCCGGCATCCCCGGGTCGGTGTACGAGCTGGACCAGCGGCAGGTCCGCGCCGGCAAGGTCAAGGAGGTCGGCGCCAAGCTGCTGCGCAAGGGCGAGAGCTGGACCCTGGACGACGGCACGACGGTCGAGTTCCTCGGCACCGAGCCGTACATCGTGCTCTCGGTGCGGTACGACCCCGGCTCGACCCTGCTGCTGGTCAGCTCCGGCCTCCTGTTGGTCGGCCTGATGGGCTCGCTCTTCGGCCGCCGCCGCCGGGTCTTCTTCCGGGTGGGGACGGGCGACCCCGTGGGTGGATCTCCGACGAACGGTAGTAGTTTGGTCGAGGCCGGTGGCCTGCCGCGCACCGACCATCCCGGGTTCGCCGACGAGTTCGCGTCCCTCGTCGGCGAACTCGTCGGCGGTGCGGGGGAGCGGGACCAGCGGGCCGGGGCCGGTCGCGACGACGACCGGGCCGGAGCGCGAGAAGGAGCCGAGTGATGTCCGCACTCTCCGACCAGCTGGTGACGTTCGCGATCCTGGCGTACCTGATCGCGATGATCAGCCACGCCGTCGAGTACGCGCTCGGCAACGCCCGTGCCCGCGCGGTCGCCGTGCCCGCCCGGGAACTGGTCGGCGCCGGTGTCGGCGCGACCGGCGGGACGACGGCACCGCCCTCCGC
>NZ_JBFAMU010000101.1:0-13526 GCF_040656655.1 Micromonospora sp. NPDC049799 | reverse complement strand
GCCGGCGGCGAGCGCGGCAAGCCGGTGCCGGGGCGGCGGAGCGCGGAACACCACGATCATGGCGAGGCCGGCGGTCAGGGCCGAGGCGACCGTCGCGAGCAGGATCGGCTGGCACGCCACCGGAGTGGCGTCGCCGAGCAGCCGGGTCGGCCGCGAGAAGAGCACCCAGCCGACGAACCACAGCGCGGTCGCCATGATCAGCCCGTCGAGACCGAGCCGGAGGGCCGCACCCGCCGTCGGGGCCACGCCGGGCAGCCGGAGCAGGCCGGCGCAGAACAGCAGCCCACTCACCGCGACCCCGACCGCGACGACCGAGGCCCAGCCCGTCCGGGGCGTGTGGCTCCCGTGCCCGGCGGCACCCAGCGCCACGACGGCGCCGACCAGCAGGCTCGCCAGCGCGAAGCCGCCGGCGACGGCGAGGAGCAGGTACGCCGGCCGGTGCTGCGGAGCGCGTCGCCGGGCGCCGACGGCCAGCAGCAGCGCGGCGGAGACGGCGACGAGGCCGCTCAGCACCGCGACGGTGACCATGCCCGGGGATGCGTGCACGTCCTCAACTGTGGCGGATGCGTGCCCGTCGTGGGGGGCCGGGTGTGCAACTGTTGGGACACGGCCCGCACACCCGCCGGGTGCCGCGGTGGCGGTGCAAGACTGGTAGGCATGCCTGAGCTGCGGTCGAAGACCTCCACGCACGGTCGGACGATGGCCGGCGCCCGGGCCCTCTGGCGGGCCACCGGGATGACCGACGACGATTTCGGCAAGCCGATCGTCGCCATCGCCAACAGTTTCACCCAGTTCGTCCCCGGCCACGTACACCTCAAGGACATGGGCGGCCTGGTCGCCGGCGCGGTGGCCGAGGCCGGCGGGGTGGGCCGGGAGTTCAACACCATCGCCGTGGACGACGGCATCGCGATGGGCCACGGCGGCATGCTCTACTCCCTGCCGAGCCGGGAGCTGATCGCCGACGCGGTGGAGTACATGGTCAACGCGCACTGCGCGGACGCCCTGGTCTGCATCTCGAACTGCGACAAGATCACCCCCGGGATGCTGCTGGCCGCGCTCCGGCTCAACATCCCCACCGTCTTCGTCTCCGGCGGCCCGATGGAGGCCGGCAAGACGGTGGCGATCGAGGGGATCGTCCACTCCAAGATCGACCTGATCGACGCGATGATCGCCTCGTCCAACGAGGCGGTCACCGACGACCAGCTCGGCGAGATCGAGCGCTCGGCCTGCCCGACCTGCGGCTCCTGCTCCGGCATGTTCACCGCCAACTCGATGAACTGCCTCACCGAGGCGATCGGGCTCGCGCTGCCCGGCAACGGCTCCACGCTGGCCACCCACGCCGCGCGCCGGTCGCTCTTCCTCGAGGCCGGCCGCACCGTCGTGGAGATCGCCAAGCGGTGGTACGACGGTGACGACGCCTCGGTGCTGCCCCGCGCGGTCGCCAGCCGGGCCGCGTTCGAGAACGCGGTCGCCCTGGACGTGGCGATGGGCGGGTCGACCAACACGATCCTGCACCTGCTCGCCGCCGCCCGGGAGGCGGAGATGGACTTCTCCGTCGCCGACATCGACGCGATCTCGCGCCGGGTGCCCTGCCTGGCCAAGGTCGCGCCGAACTCCCCGCAGTACCACATGGAGGACGTGCACCGGGCTGGCGGAATCCCCGCCATCCTCGGCGAGCTGGACCGGGCCGGCCTGCTGCACCGGCAGGTGCACAGCGTGCACTCCCCCTCGCTCGCGCAGTGGCTCACCGACTGGGACGTCCGGGGCGGGTCACCGAGGCCGGAGGCGGTGGAGCTGTTCCACGCCGCGCCGGGTGGCGTGCGCACCACCGAGCCGTTCTCCACCACCAACCGCTGGTCGTCGTTGGACACCGACGCGGCGGAGGGTTGCATCCGGGACCTCGGCCACGCGTACAGCGCCGACGGCGGCCTGGCCATCCTGCACGGCAACCTGGCGCCGGAGGGCTGCGTCGTCAAGACCGCCGGGGTGCCCGAGGAGTGCCTGACGTTCCGCGGCCCGGCCAAGGTGTTCGAGTCGCAGGACGACGCGGTCGAGGCCATCCTCAACAAGCGGATCGTCGCCGGTGACGTGGTCGTGATCCGGTACGAGGGCCCGAAGGGCGGGCCGGGCATGCAGGAGATGCTCTACCCCACCTCGTTCCTCAAGGGCCGGGGCCTGGGCCGGGCCTGCGCGTTGCTCACCGACGGCCGGTTCTCCGGCGGCACCTCCGGCCTGTCCATCGGGCACGTTTCACCCGAGGCGGCCTCCGGCGGCCTGATCGCGCTGGTGCGCGACGGGGACGAGATCGTCATCGACATCCCGGGCCGGTCGATCTCCCTCGACGTGCCGTCCGAGGAGTTGGCGGCGCGACGGGTGACCGAGGAGAAGCGCGACAAGCCGTACACCCCGGTCGACCGGCAGCGACCGGTGTCGGCGGCGCTGCGCGCGTACGCCTCGATGGCGACCTCGGCCAGCGACGGCGCCTACCGCCGCGTCCCCGAGTAGGCGGGACGGGAGAAGATCGACTCGACGTCATTGACATCGGGGTGTCCGGGTGAGGTTTTCAGGCCGATATCAATGACATCGTGTGCATCTCGCGCACGGTACGCGACGCGACCCCCACCGGACGTGGGGGCCGCGTACCGTCCGCCCGCCTACTCGGCGCGCAGGTTGTCCAGGGCGTGGGTGCCCGGGCTGACCCAGATCAGCACCCCGCGTACGTCGGCCAGGGCCGCCGCGTCGCAGGACATCTCGTCGAGCAGGTCCACCTCCACCGTCGTGGTGGTCCCCTGCGGCACCCATCCGAACACCGACTGGCACCAGGCGGAGCCGTCACCGGTCTGCACCGCGATCGCCGACGAGGTGCCCGCCGACGCCGAGGTGCGCAGGTCGTAGCGAAGGACACCGGACGTGGACAGGTCGACCGGGGACGGCAGGGTCACCCCGAACCACCCGCCGCCGGTGGCCGCCACCTCCAGGCCGAAACCACCGTCGGTGTGGAAGGAGGCGGTCTGCGCGACGGTGCCGGCGTCGGTCTGCCAGTTGCCCGGTGCCCAGCCCTCGACGCCGGTCTCCCAGGACGCGAGCCGGATCGGGTCCCCCGGTGCCGGCTTGACGGTGACGGTCAGCTCGGCGACGTTCGACCGCCGGCCGGCCCGGTCGAGGACCGTGTACGAGGCGACGGCCCGACCCTGGAACCCGTCCGCCGGGGTGAAGACGACCGCCCCGGACGCCGTGAGCACGAAGGCGCCGCCCGCCACGGGCACGACGCGCTGCTGTCCGCGTACCGTCGGGTCGAGGTCCGTTGTGGACGGGCGGACGCTGCCGGCGTACGCGATGTCGTTGCTCGTCGGGGTGAGGGTGACCGGCGTGCCGGCCTGCGTGGTCGCGATGTCGTGGTCGGCGACCGGCGGTCGCGGCCGCCAGTGGCGGCGGATGCGGTCGCCGGCGTTGGTCAGGGTGGTGCAGACCGGGCTCGGGCAGTGGACGGTGTAGCCGTCGTAGTCCGGGTAGGGAGTGCCGTCGTCCTGGACGCCGGAGAGGATCCAGTACAGGAAGCCGGTGCCGCCGCTGCGGATGAACGCGTCGGTCCACCGCTGGTAGACCGGGTTGCGGGTGGCTTTGTCGCTCCAGCCGAACTCGCCGAGCAGCGCCGGCTTGCCGATCCGCCGCGCCTCGCGGTTGTGCCGCTCGATCCAGGCCACGCCCCAGTCGGCGTCGGTGCCCCAGTGGTCGGGGTACAGGTGGTAGCCGAGCACGTCGACGGCCGGCAGGGACGCGAGCGCCACCGCGTCGACGCCCTCACCGCAGTTCACGGTCCAGTCCTCGGCGGCGGGGTCGTCGCAGAAGAAGCCCTCGTCGCCGACGCCGATCAGGTGGCGCCGGTCGATCGACCGGATGTGCCGGCTCATCTCGTCGGCCCACGCGGTGATCGTGTCGGTGGAGCACTCCGGCGAGGTTGGGTAGACCCCGGAACCCTTGCAGCGCGGCTCGTTGGCCAGCTCCCACGCCAGGATCGTCGGGTCGTCACGGTACGTCACGCCGGTCACCGTGTTGACCCGGTTGAGCAGGTGCGACACCCAGTCGCGGTACCAGCCGCGGATCACCGGGTCGGTGTAGAAGTCGTCGTGGTGGTCGGCGCCGCGCCAGCGGACGTACTGGTCCATGCCGCCGAAGTCCCGCCAGTTGTTGACCAGCGGGATCACCACCCGGATCCCGTGCCGGCGGGCCGAGGCGAGCACCCGGTCGAGGCGTTCCAGGCCGTCCGGGCCGTCGTGGAAGGCCGGCTTCTCCCCGTCCCAGTGCTGGAACCACACGCCGTCGGAGGGGCCGACGACCGAGTCGGTGCCGCCCGGCGTGCCGATGTCGAGGAAGCCCCAGTGCCGCAGCACCGTGAACCGGGCCGCCTTCGCGTCGGCGAACACGTCGTCGACCATGGCCGGTGACTTGTACATCAGGTAGTAGTTGTTGGTCCCGGCGAACCGGAACGGCTTGCCGTCCAGGACGAGCCGGTCGCCCTGGCGCGTGACGAACCCGCCGCCGTGCCGCGCGCCGTCGTCGCCGGTCGCCGTCGTGGGCGCGGCGGTCGCGGGCGCGGCACCCGCCGTCGCCACCAACCCCATCAGGGCCAGCAGTACGCCGGCCAGCCTTCTCCGCATCGGCTTCTCCCTCGTGGCGTGTGTCAAGAGAGGGCCCCTCCTCCACCGCAGGCGTTAAGGAGGGGCCCTTCCTTTCAGATGTCGTTGACGCAGCGCAGCACCGGGCGGCTGGTCAGGGCTGCCGGGTCCAGTGGCCCGCCGGCCGTCACGGTGAACGTGATCGACTCCCCCGGCAGCAACGTCACCAGGGCGTCGTCGACCTCCGCCGTCGGGTCGAGACGGTCCGGGAACAGGGTCAGCTCCCGCAGCACGGTCCGGGCGGTGATCCGGACCCGTTGCCCGCCGTCGACCGGCTCCACCGTCGCGTCGAGGGCCGCCGCCGGCCAGCGCACGTCGCGGTCCTCGGCGAAGAACCACAGCGCCCGCGCGGCACCGTCGGCCTCGGCGACGAGCAGCTCACGGTCGGCCTCGTCCGGCCCCGCCACGTCCGTCGGCAGCGCCAGCACGACCGAGGCGTAGGCGGGCACGTCGAGCTCCAGCGTGGTCTTGGCCCGGGGCTCCCCGTCCAGGGTGGACCGGGTGACCGTGACCGGGCCCCGCCACGGGGTGCCGGTCTCGTTGACCGCCGCCAGGGTCAGCGCGCCGTCGCCCGGTGCCACGGTGAGGAGCCGGTCGGCGTACGCGCGTCGGACCGCGTACCACAGGGGTTTCCGGCGGCCGTCACCGTCGACGGCGGACCACGAGGTCACCGGCCAGCAGTCGTTGAGCTGCCAGAAGATCGTGCCCGAGCAGACGCTCCGGTGGGACCGGAAGTGCTCGATGCCGACCTGGATCGCGCGGGCCTGGGTGAGCTGGGTGAGGTAGTGCCAGTCGTCGAAGTCGGCCGGTGGGGGCAGGTGCGCGTCCAGCCCCCGCTGGAGCTTGCGATCCCCGTCGATGGCCTTCTGGTGGTGGGCCATGCCGGGCGAGTCGTGGGCGAGCGGGTCGTCCGACAGGGCCCGCCGCAGCGTCGCGTACGCCGGGGGCGCCTGCCAGCCGAACTCGGCGACGAACCGGGGCACGTACGCCCGGTACTTCGTGTAGTCGTCGGTGTTCCACACGTCCCAGATGTGCATGGTGCCGTACGCCGGGTCGTTGGGGTGGACGTCCTCGCTGCCGGACCAGGGGCTGCCCGGCCAGTACGGGCGGGTCGGGTCCAGTTCGGCGACGGTCCGGGGCAGCACGTCGAGGTAGTAGCCCCGGCCCCAGGTGCGCCCGGCCAGCGGTTCCTGCCAGTCCCAGTCGTGCCAGCCCCAGATGTTCTCGTTGTTGCCCGTCCAGAGCACCAGCGACGGGTACGGGGCGAGGCGGACCACCTGCTCGGCGGCCTCGGCGGCCACCTCGGAGGCGATCGGCTCCTCCTCCGGGTACGCGGCGCAGGCGAAGAGGAAGTCCTGCTGCACCAGGAGGCCGAGCGAGTCGGCGAGGTCGTAGAAGTCCTCCGACTCGTACCGGCCCCCGCCCCAGACCCGCAGCAGGTTGATGTTGGCGCCGATCGCCTGGTCGAAGCGGTGCGCCAGCCGCTCCCGGGTGATCCGGCTGGGGAAGGCGTCGTCGGGGATCCAGTTGACGCCCCGAACGAAGACCGGCACGTCGTTGACGTACAGGGTGAACGCGGCGCCGTGGTCGTCTTCGGTGGTGTCGAGGCGTACCGAGCGGAAGCCGACGCGCCGGCTCCAGGTGTCCAGCGTCGCGCCGTCCGGCCCGCACAGGGTCACGTCGAGGTCGTGGCGGGCCTGCTCGCCGTACCCCCTCGGCCACCACCGCTCGGGGTCGCGGACGGTGCTGGTCAGGACGGCGGTCCGCTCCCCCGCCGGGATCGTGGCCTCGGCGGCGCCGCCGGCGACGGCGGCCCGCACGGTCAGCGGCGCGTCGGCGGCACGCTCTACCTCGACGTGCAGCTCGACCCGGCCGTCGGTCCCGTCGACGGTGACCAGCGGCCGGACGGTCGCCAGCCGGGCGGCGGACCAGGCGTGCAGCCCGATCGGCCGCCAGACGCCGGCCGTGACCAGGGTGGGTCCCCAGTCCCATCCGAAGTTGCAGGCCATCTTACGGATGAACGGGAACGGCTCCGGGTACGCGTTGGGCCGGTCGCCGAGCCGGTCGCGTTGCGCCTCGGCGTAGCGGTACGCGGAGTCGAACCGGACGGCCAGGGTGTTGTCCCCCGGCCGCAGCAGCGCGCCGACGTCGAAGCGGTAGCCGCGGTGCATGTTCGCGGTGCGCCCGATCTCGACGCCGTTGAGGGTCACCGTGGCGACCGTGTCGAGGCCGTCGCAGACCAGGTCGACACGGTCGTGCGCGCCGTCCGGACGGTCGAACGTGGTCTCGTAGACCCAGTCGGTGCGCCCGATCCAGCCGAGGCCGGTCTCGTTGGCGTCCAGGTACGGGTCTTCGATCAGCCCGGCGGCCAGCAGGTCGGTGTGGACGCAACCGGGCACGGTGGCCGGCACCGCCCGGTCGGCGATCCCGGCCGGCACCTGCGGTCCGGGTACGGCCCGCAGGGTCCAGCCCTGGTACAACGGGGTCACGACTTCACCGCACCTTCCATGATTCCGCGGACGATCTGACGCCCACCGATGAACAGCATGATCAGCAGGGGCAGGGTGGCGACCAGAGCGCCGGCCAGCACCCGCCGGTAGAGCACGTAGTTGCCGCTGGCCAGGTCGGACAGCGCGACCATCGAGGTCGGGTAGTCGGTGCCGCCCAGGGTGATCAACGGCCACTGGAACTCGTTCCAGGTGGCGACGAAGGTGAGCAGGCCGAGTACCGCCATCGCCGGCCGGACCGCCGGCACCACCACGCTCCAGAAGATGCGCATGGTGCTGGCGCCGTCGACCCGGGCGGCCTCGATCAGCTCGTCGGGCACGGCGTCGAGGATGAACTGGCGCATGTAGAACACGCCGAACGCGCTCACCAGTCCGGGCACGATGACCGCGAGCAGGGTGCCGTTCCAGCCGCCCTCGCCGGGCATCTTGCCCATGAGGATGTAGAGGGCGACCACGCCGAGCTGGTTCGGCACCGTCATGGTGAGGATGACCATGACCATCAGTGCGTTGCGCCCCTTGAACCGCAGCTTGGCGAACGCGAAGCCGGCCAGCGAGCAGAAGAACAGCACCGACGCGGTCACCACGGACGAGACGATCACGCTGTTGACCAGTGACTGGAGGAAGAAGACGTCCTGCATCGAGAAGACCTCGCGCAGGTTCGTCGCGAGTTCCCCACCGGGGATCACCTGCGGCGGGATCTTCGCCAGCGCCTCGTCGGTGTTCGTGGCGATGACGAACATCCAGTAGAGCGGGAACGCCGAGAAGGCGATCACCACGGCGAGGAAGAGGTAGCTCCAGAGGCTGCCGGGTGTGTTCTGCGGGGCCCGGCCCATCAGGGCCGCCCGCCGGGTGCCGACGTCACTCACCGTTTCCCACCTCCGAGCCGGTTCGTGATCAGCGCGTTCACCGCCGCGACGATCAGGATGATGAGGAAGAGCGCCCAGGACATCGCGGCGGCGTAGCCGAGGTTCAGGTCCCGCCAGCCGACCTTGTAGATGAGCTGGGCGATGGTCTGCCACTGCCCGTCGTCGCCACCCTGGGCCAGCGCCGGGTTGGCGTCGAAGAGCATCGGCTCGGTGAACAACTGGAGTCCACCGATGGTGGAGAGCACCACGGTGAAGATGACCACCGGCCGGATCATCGGGACGGTGATGCGCCACAGCTGACGCCACGGACCGGCGCCGTCGACGGCGGCGGCCTCGTACACGTCACGCGGGATGGACTGCATCGCGGCCAGGTAGAGCAGCGCGTTGTAGCCGATCCACTTCCAGTTGACCATCGTGGCGATCGCGATCCAGGACGCCCACTTCGTCGACCGCCAGTCGATGGGCGCGGTCTCGCCGACGCCGAGCAGGGACAGCACCCAGTTGGCGACGCCGGTGTCCCGGGCGAAGACCACCGTGAAGATCAGCGTCGACGCGGTGACCGGCGTGATGTACGGCAGCAGCACGCCGACCCGGAACCAGGTCTGCGCGCGCAGCTTCCGGTTCAGCAGGGACGCCACGATCAGCGCCAGGAGCAGTTGCGGCACCGTGGAGAGCACGAAGATGCCGAACGTGTTGCCCAGCGCGTTCCAGAAGTCGCCGTCGTCGAGCAGCCGCGCGAAGTTCGCGAAGCCCGCCCAGCCGGTCAGGGTCGGGTCGTCGAGTCGCCAGTTGCGCAACGCGACCACGCCGTTGAACACGATCGGGAAGAGCCCGAAGACCGCGAAGAGCAGGAAGAACGGTGCGATCAGCAGGTAGGGCACGTACCGCACGTCGAAGCGGTAGAGGCGGCTGCGCCAGGTGCCCGCCCGGTCCGGGGGACGGCGGACGGGGGCCGTCGCGTCCGCGGGACGGCCGGGCCGGGACGCCGCGGGGACGGCGCGGGTGGTGGACATCGGAACCTCCGGGGGACGAGCGGTCCGCGGGGCGGGTGGGGCCGGCGGCGGACGGCCCCACCCCCGGGCGTACGTCAGGACTTGGCGGCCTTCTCGGCTTCCTTGATCGCCTCGGTCCACGCCTGGTCGGGCTTGCCCTTCAGGTTTCCGGTGGCCAGACGGTTGATCACGTTCTCCACGGCGACCCGCGTCGGCCCGTTCTTCTTGCCGAGGTACTGCGGGGTCAGGTTCTCGGCGGTCTTGGAGAAGATCTGACCGACCGGGGCGTTGCTGAAGAACGGGTTGGTGAAGTCCTTGATCGCCGGGTCCTGGTAGAGCGCCGGCTGCGACGGCAGGTTGCCGACCTTCTTGAAGATTTCGATCTGCTGCTCGGGCTGGACCAGCCACTCCAGGAACTTGTACGCCTCGTCGACGTTCTTGCCCTGCTTGGGGATGGTCAGGAACGAGCCACCCCAGTTGCCGCCGCCGCCGGGGATCGCCGCGACGTCCCACTTGCCCTGGGTGGTGGGGGCGGTGTTCTTGATGTGGCCCTGCATCCACGCCGGGCAGGCGAGGACGGCGAAGTTGCCCTTGACGAAGCCGCTGTTCCACTCCGGCGAGAAGGCGGTGAGGTTGGCCGACAGGTCGGCGCCGATCATCTTGGCGGCCACGTCGAAGGCGGCCTTCGGGCCGCCGTCCATCTTCAGCGTCTCGCTCTCGTCGAAGAAGCCGACCGGCTGCTGTCCGAGGACCGGGTTGAAGATGTTGGTCGCGGAGTCGATGAACTTCTTCCCGCTCTTGGCCTTGTACTGCTGGCCGACGGCGATGAACTGGTCCCAGGTGGGCCAGAGCGCGGAGACCTGGTCCCGGTCGGTGGGCAGGCCGGCGGCCTTGAAGAGGTCGGTGCGGTAGCACATGGCCAGGCCGCCGACGTCGGTGCCGAGCCCGATCTGGGCCTTGCCGTCGGGCGTCAGGGTCTGCTTCCACTTCCAGGGCAGGTACTTGCTCTCGTACTGGCCGGCGCCCTTGTCGAGCAGGTTGACGAACTTGTCGGCCTGGCCGCGGAACTGGACCACGAAGCCCTCGTCGATGGCGGCGATGTCCGGCGCGCCGGAGCCGGCGATCAGCTTCTTCTGGAGGTCCTCGTGCTGGGCGTTGTACTCGCCGGTGTTCAGGCTGATCTTGACGTTCGGGTTGTCGGCCTCGTAGCGGCTCTTCAGCTCGTCCAGGCCGAAGTCGCCCCAGAAGTTGATCTTCAGGGTGACCTGGCCGTCGCCGCTGTCGGAGCCGCCGCCGCTGTTGCCGCTGCACGCGGCGAGCAGGGCCAAGCCGACCGAGCCCGCCGCGACGGCGCGGGCCCAGGTTTTCCAGGACCGTTTCATGTCATCCTCCGGGCAACAATTGGGAACGCTCCCGACATCGAGAGACGTTGACTGAACCGGATAAGTGACGCCACCGTACGACTCGACTTCGGGTGTGTCAACGGCCGGTTAACGGCACCGCCTCGACAGAGCGCCGAAGGACTGTTGGGAGCGTGACCATGCGTGGTGGAGCGCTCTTTCGCGCAGCCCCGACCAGCCCGGGCGGTTCCCTCATCACGCCCGGGACCGTAGGCTTAACCGAGCAAGTTACGATCCCTCGGCGCTCTCGCCGAACGGGGTCGACCCACGACTGCCGCCACCCGGAGTGTGACCACCTGCGCCGGGAGGCCGGCACAGGTGTGACCGCCCGTCACGGGCGGAGACAAGGAGTACGCCGGTGAAGCGGCCGACCATCGCCGACGTGGCCCGACGTGCCGGGGTGTCCAAGGGCGCCGTGTCCTACGCGCTGAACGGCCAGCCCGGAGTCTCCGAGGCGACCCGGCAACGGATCCTCGCCATCGCCGCGGAGATCGGCTTCAACCCGAGCAGCGCCGCCCGCGCCCTCTCCGGGTCCACCGCCGACGCGATCGGCCTGGCCCTGTGCCGGCCCGCCCGCACACTCGGCATCGAGCCGTTCTTCATGGAGCTGATCAGCGGCGTGGAGGCGGAGCTGTCCGCCCGCTCGTACGCGCTGACCCTCCAGGTCGTCGCCGACCCGGCCGCGGAGATCGCGGTCTACCGGCGGTGGTGGGGTGAGCGTCGGGTGGACGGCGTCCTCGTGTGCGACCTGCGCGCCGACGACCGGCGGGTGCCGGTGCTGGAGGAGCTGGGCCTGCCGGCCGTCGTGATCGGTGGCCCCGGCGGCACCGGCCGGCTGGCCAGCGTCTGGTCCGACGACGCGGCGGCGCTGGTCGAGACGGTGGAATACCTGGCAGCGCTCGGCCACCGTCGCGTCGCCCGGGTCGGCGGGCTCCCCGGCCTGCTGCACACGGAGATCCGCACCGAGGCCTTCGCCCGCGTGTGCCGCCGGCTCGACCTGCCCGACGCGGTGACCGTGCCGTCGGACTACACCGGCGAGGAGGGCGCGCGCGCCACTCGTCGGCTGCTCAGCGCTCCGGACCGGCCGACCGCCGTGATCTACGACAACGACGTGATGGCCATAGCGGGCCTGTCGGTCGCCCAGGAGATGGGGCTCTCCGTCCCGGGCGACCTGTCCATCGTGGCCTGGGACGACTCCCCGCTCTGCCAGCTGGTGCATCCGCCGTTGACCGCGCTGAGCCGGGACATCCCCGCGTACGGCGCACACGCCGCCCGGCAGCTCCTGTCGGTGATCGGCGGCGCGGAGGTGGGCGTTCTCCAGGACGAGACCGCGCACCTCACCCCGCGCGGCAGCACCGCACCGCCCCGGGTCAGGTGAACCGGTTCAGATATGTCAGCGGGACGCGGTCGGGAACTCCTCGAAGTACGCCTCGACCCGTTCGGCGGTGGCCGGGCGAGCCAGGGCGAAACCCTGCCCGTACCGGCAGCCGGCCCGGTGGGCCCCGTCCACCTGCGCGGGCCACTCCAGCTCCTCGGCCACGATCTCCACGCCCAGCCGGTCACCCACGTTCACCACGACGTCGATGAGCGGGCGCTGCGGGGCGGCATCCGGCTCGACGACCTGCGGACCCACCTTGAGCAGGTCGATCGGCAGCCGGCGCAGCTGGCTGAGCGAGGCGTGCTCGGCCCGGAAGTCGTCCAGCGCGGTGCGGATGCCCAGTGACCGCAGCCCGGCCAGCCGGGCCACCACGGTCGGCAGGTCGGCGGCGACCCGCGGCTCGGACACCTCGATCACCAGCCGCTCGGGGACCACCCCGTACGCGTCCAGCACCGCCGCCGTCCGGGGCACGAAGTCCGGCGCGGCCAGCTCCCGGACGGTCACGTTGATCGCCATCCAGAGGTCCTCCCGGCCCGCACCGGACCAGGCGGCCAGCTGGCGGCAGGCCCGGTCCAGCACCCAGCAGCCCAGTTCACCGACGATGTCCAGGTCCTCGGCAACCGGCAGCAGCTCGCCGGGCAGGACCGTGCCGAGCACCGGGCTGCGCCAGCGCAGCAGGGCCTCGGTCCCCACCGGCCGGTGGTCGACCAGGCCGACCACCGGCTGGTAGACCAGGTCCAGCTCACCCCGGGCGACCGCACCGGGCAGCTCACGCTCCAGGTCCAGCCGCCGGACGAGCTGCTCCTCCAGGTACGCGTCGTACCACTCGACGCGGTCCCGACCGAGCTGCACCGCGCGCCGCCGGGCCAGGTCGGCCTGGCGCAGCACGTCCTCCGGCGCGACCCCGGCGACCTCGGCCAGTCCGATGCTCACCTGGATCCGGAGCACCATCCCGGCCACCTGGTAGGGCTGGGTGAGCACCTCGACCAGTCGGGTGCCCAGCGCGTACGCCCGCACCGGACCGGACCGGGTGACCACGGCCAGCGCGGTGCCGGTCAGGTCCGCGACCAGGTCCTGGGGGCCGATGACGGCCCGCCCGCGCCGGCACGCCTCGGCGAGCACGTCCTCCCGGAACCGGCGGTCGTGGGCCTCCCCACCGTGCAAGTCGACGACGAGCAGGACGCCTGCGGGCGGTGCCGCGTCCCGCAGGTCGGCGAGGACCGGCAGCAGTTCCGACCGGTCGGCCGGGACGTCGGCCGGGCGTGACCCGTCACTCCCCGCCGCCTCGGGGACGTGCCGTCCGCGCGCCGCGCGTCGGTCGTGCACCCGGAGCAGTTCGCGGAGCACGAGCAGCGGCACCGCCGCCAGCGCGATGACCAGGGTGGCGCGCTCGACGGGCGCTCCGGAGGCGAGCTGCCACCCCGTCGCCGCCACCACCGCGACCGCGGGGAGCAGCACGCGGGGAAGGACGAGCGTGGGCCGGCGGTCCGGGGCGACGTCCGCCCCGATCGCCCGCCGCGCCCCCGCCGCGGTCAGGAGCATCCCACCGACCAGCGGCGGTACGGCCACCAGCGGCAACCGGCCCGGCATCGCCCCGATGGTCGACATCGCCAGCAGCACCAGCCCGAACAGGGCGAGCGCGGCCCCGCCCCGGCAGTGTGCCGCGCCACCGCCCCGCTCCGGCCCGGTGAGCGCGGTGAGCGCGGC
>NZ_JBFAMU010000100.1:0-13538 GCF_040656655.1 Micromonospora sp. NPDC049799 | reverse complement strand
ATCGAGGGCATGCCGTACGGGGCGGTCGCCGCCGCCGCCCTCGGCGTGGTCGGCACGCTCGCCGTGCTGGACCCGAAGGACCCGGAGCCGGCCCCGCGGGTGGTGCTGGCCAGTGCGCCCCTGGCGGCGTACGGCTCGACGCCGCCCGACGCCACGGGTGAGGCGCGGGTGTTCGACAACGGCCGGCTGCACCTGCACGTGGCGAATCTCCCGGACGTTCCGGGGTACTACGAGGTGTGGCTCATCAACCCGACCACCATGGAGATGTTCTCGGTGGGGGTGTTGGGTGACGAACCTGACGAGCTGCTGCCGTTGCCACCGAAGGTCGACCTTGAGGCATACTCAGTTGTCGACGTCTCCGCCGAGACGTTGGACAACAACACCGCCCACTCCGGCAACAGTCTGCTGAGGGGCACCCTGACGGGCTGATCGGCGGGCCGGCTCAGCTCCCCGGCCCGCCGATCAGCTCCCTTCCGGCGACGGCCGCCGGCCCGGCGTTCAGCCGAGCCGGCGGCCGAACCAGCCGAACCGCTTGTCCAGTGCCACGACGGCGGTCGCCAGCAGGGCGATGCCGAGGATTCGCAGCCAGGCCCCGGCGCTGATCGGTGCCGTCCGGAACAGCGCGTTCATCACCGGCAGGTAGGTCAACGCCAACTGGCCGACGGCCTGCACCAGGACGCCGCCGATGAGCCAGCGGTTGGTGAACAGCCCCAGTCGCCACGGCGACCGGGTGAGCGAGCGACAGCTGAACAGGTAGAACGTCTGCACGGCGACGAAGAGGTTCACGGCCGCGGTGCGGGCCTCCGGCAGGTCCGCCCCGGCGCCCAGTTCCCACTCGAACAGCCACCAGGTACCGGCGACGAGCAGGGCCGAAACCAGCAGGATCCGGACCACCAGGGCACCGGTGAGCAGAGCCTGGCCAGGATCGCGGGGCGGCCGGTCCATGATTCCCGGTTCCTTCGGCTCGAAGGCGAGCGTCAGGCCGAGCGCCACCGCGGTCGTCATGTTGATCCAGAGGATCTGGCTCGGCAGGATCGGCAGCGCCGTGCCGAGCAGGATCGCCACAAGGATGACCAGTCCCTCGCCGGTGTTCGTGGGCAGTGTCCAGGTGATGAACTTCGTCAGGTTGGCGAAGACGCCGCGCCCCTCCTCGACGGCGGACTCGATGGTGGCGAAGTCGTCGTCGGTGAGCACGATGTCGGCCGCCTCCTTGGCCACCTCCGTGCCGGCGCGTCCCATGGCGATCCCGATGTTGGCCTGGCGCAGCGCGGGCGCGTCGTTGACCCCGTCGCCCGTCATGGCCACCACCTGCCCCTCGGCCTGCAGCGCCTCCACCAGCCGGAGCTTCTGCTCAGGTGACACCCGGGCGAAGACCGAGGCCCGGCGCACCGCCTCCGGACGGGCCGCGTCGGACAAATCGTCCAGGTCCGCGCCGCTGAGGACCTCGCCCGGCCCCGGGTCGCCCGCGAGCAGCCCGAGGCGTACGGCGATGGCGCTGGCGGTCGCCCGGTGGTCGCCGGTGATCATCTTTACCGCGATCCCCGCCCTCCGGCACGACGCGACCGCGGCGGCCGCAGGGGGCCGGGGCGGGTCGAGCATCGCCTGCAGCCCGGTGAAGACCAGGTTGCCGGGTAGTTCCTCCTCCACCAGTCGTTCACCGGGATCGACGCGCCACATCGCGGTGGCGAGCACCCGTAGCCCCTCACCGGCCAGGTCCGCAGCGGCGGCCAGTACGGCCGCCCGGTCCAGCGGGACGGACGACCCGCCCCCGTCGAGTGCCTCGGTGGACCACTCGACAACCCTTTCCACCGCGCCCTTGACCAGGACCACACGTCCGTCGTTCCGCTGGTCGTGGAGGGTCGCCATGAACTGCCGCTCGGAGCTGAACGGGATCGTTGCCACCCGGGGCAGTTCCTCGGCCACCTCCTCGGCCCGGAGCCCGACCTTGGCACCCGCTACCAGCATGGCCCCCTCGGTCGGGTCACCGAGCACCGTCCACCGGCCCTCACGCTCGTCGAGTCGAGCGTCGTTGCAGGCGACACCGGCCAGCAGCGACCAGCGCAGCGCGCCGCCCTCTCCGGTGGGGGCTGGGCCACCCCGCGGATCCGTTATTTCGCCCGTGGGTGCGTAACCACCGCCGCTGATCCCGTACCGACCGGCGACGGTCCAGACGGCCTGTACGGTCATCTGGTTCTCGGTCAGGGTTCCGGTCTTGTCAGTGCAGATCACCGTCGTACTGCCAAGTGTCTCCACGGCCGGCAGACGCCGGATCACCGCCCGCCTGCGGGCCATCCGTGACACGCCGATCGCCAGCGTGATCGTCACCGCTGCGGGGAGTCCCTCGGGGATCGCACCCACCGCGAGTGCGACGGCGGCGGTGAAGGTGTCACCCGCGCGCTCACCGCGGACGAGGCCAACGCCGAACGTGACCGCCGCGAGCACCAGGATCGCGACGGTGAGCACTCGGCTGAAGCGGGCCAGCTTCGACGTCAACGGTGTGTCGAGCACCTGGGCAGCCCCGACGAGACGGTGGATGCGGCCCAGTTCCGTCTCCGCCCCGGTCGCGACCGCGATGCCGGCCGCCGACCCACCGGTGACCAGCGTGCCGGAGTAGAGGACGTTGCGCCGGTCCGCCACCGGCGTCCCGTCCCGGAGGACGACCTCGTCCTTGCGGACGGGCAGGGACTCGCCGGTCAGTGCCGACTCGTCGGCGCGCAGTTCGTCGGCGCGGGCCAGCCGCAGGTCGGCGGGCACCTTCTCGCCGGCCTCGACCAGGACCAGGTCGCCCGGGACCACGTCGTCCGAGGAGACCCGGCGCTGCCGCCCTCCGCGCACCACCCGGGCCTCGGTACGCACCATCGCCCGTAGCGCGTCCAGCGCCGCCTCGGCCTTGGACTCCTGCAGGAATCCGATGACGGCGTTGACCAGGACCACCCCGAAGATCACGCCGGAGTCGACGTACTCGGCCAGCATCAAGGTGACGACGCCGGCGGCGACCAGGACGTACACCAGGGGGTTCTGGAACTGCCGGAGCAGCCGGCGCAGCACACCGCCGCTGTCCGCCGTCGGCAGCACGTTGGGCCCGAACCGCTCCCGGCGGGCCGCCGCCTCCTCGTCGGTCAGCCCCCGTTCGGTGTGGGTCTCCAGCAGGAGTACGACCTCGTGCACGGCCAGCGCGTGGTGACCGCTTCCGGGCGTCCTGGCCGCCATCGCCCCTCCTCCGGGTGGGGTGCTGGGCGCTCGTGTCATCGTCGCAGTTCGGGCATCACCGCGGACCCTTCTGCTCAAGATCGCGGAGGCGGCGACCGCACGACGAGGGCCGGAAACCGACTCGCGGTTCCCGGCCCTCGGAGAGCTCGTACTCAGCTCACTTGCGCTTGCGGATCTCCTCGGCGGCCTGCGGCACGATCTTGAACAGGTCGCCCACCACGCCGAAGTCGGCCAGCTCGAAGATCGGCGCCTCGCCGTCCTTGTTGACCGCGACGATGGTCTTCGACGTCTGCATGCCGGCCCGGTGCTGGATGGCACCGGAGATGCCGAGCGCGACGTAGAGCTGCGGGGAGACCGTCTTGCCGGTCTGGCCCACCTGGAACTGGTGGGGGTAGTAGCCGGAGTCGACGGCCGCCCGGGAGGCGCCGACGGCGCCGCCGAGCAGGTCGGCCAGCTCCTCGACCAGCTTGAAGTTGTCGGCGTTGCCGACACCGCGACCGCCGGAGACGACGATCCCGGCCTCGGTCAGCTCCGGGCGGGAGCCCTTCTGCTCGGCGACCCGGTCGACGACCTTGGCCAGCTTGTCGGTGTCGGTGACCGACACGGTGAGCTGCTCGACGGCCGGGGTGGCCGCCGCGGGGGTCGGGTTGACCGAGTTCGGCCGGACGGTGACCAGCGGCAGGCCCTTGGTGACCTTGGACTTGACGATGGTGGAGCCGGCGAAGGCGACCTGGGTCGCGGTGCCGTCGGCGTCCAGGCCGACCACGTCGGTCAGGATGCCGTTGTCCAGCTTGACGGCGAGGCGGGCGGCGATCTCCTTGCCCTCCTGGGCGGAGGCGAGCAGCACGGCGGCCGGCTGCACCCGCTTGACCAGCTCGGCGAGCACGGTCGCCTTGGGAGCGACCAGGTACCCGTCGATCTCCTCGCCCTCGGCGGCGTAGATCTTCTCCGCGCCGTACTCGCCCAGCTTGGCGCTCAGCGCCTCGGCCGCGCCGGCGCCGCCGAGCACCACCGCGCTCGGGGTGCCCAGCTCGCGGGCGAGGGTGAGCATCTCCAGGGTGACCTTCTTGACGCCGAATTCCTTGGTGGCTTCGACGACGACGAGAACCTCAGACATGTCCAGACCTCTCACACGAACTTCTCGGTGGCGAGGAACTCGACCAGCTTGACGCCGCCCTCGCCCTCGTCGGTGATCTTCGCGCCGCCGGAGCGCGGCGGGCGCTTGGTGTGCTCCAGCACGGCGCTGGTGGCACCGTCGAAGCCCACCTCGGTCGGGGTGACACCGAGGTCACCCAGGGAGAGCGTCTGCACCGGCTTCTTCTTGGCGGCCATGATGCCCTTGAAGGACGGGTAGCGCGGCTCGTTGATGGTGTCCCACACGGAGACGACGGCCGGGGTCGAGGCGGTGACCACCTCGTAGCCCTCCTCGGTCTGCCGCTCGACGGTCAGCGTGGAGCCGTCGACGGTGAGCTTGCGCGCGCCGGTCAGGGCGGCGACGCCCAGCCGCTCGGCGATCATGTGCGGCATGACCTGGACCCGGCCGTCGGTCGACTCGGCGCCGCAGATCACCAGGTCGGCGTTCAGCTGGCCGAGGGCGGCGGCGAGCACCTTCGAGGTGGCCACGGCACAGGAGCCGTGCAGGGCGTCGTCCACCACGTGGACGGCCTTGTCCGGGCCCATGGAGAGCGCCTTGCGGATCGACTCGGTCGCCCGGTCCGGACCCATGGTCAGGATGGTGACCTCGCCGCCGTGCGCCTCCTTGATCTTCAACGCCTCCTCGATGGCGTACTCGTCCATCTCGTTGATGACGTTGTTCGCCGAACCGCGGTCGACGGTGTTGTCGTCAGTACGCAGGTTGCGGTCCGCGCCCGAATCGGGCACCTGCTTGACGAGTACGACGATGTTCATCGCGCTTCGACGACCCTCCTGTTGGTGTTGCGATCGCTCGCCCGGTCTGGGGCGCAGCCTGCCGCGTGACTTAACGCTCGGTCAACCGCGGGCTGCTGTGCAGTTGCCCACGGCGCAATGTTACCTGCCAGTAGCTTCGAGCCCCGGAGCCGGTGAAGTGACACAGCTCACCACGGCATCAAAGCCGGGTAAGCCCTACTCAGGCCGGCTGAGCCAGCACGGCCCTGATCCGATCGATCATCGCCGCCTCCTCCGGGGCGACGCCCCGGTGCGCCCGGGCCACCCGGTCCGCCGCGGCCAGCACCACGTCCCGGTAGGTCGCCACGTCGGCCGGGGACTTCTCCCGCAGGATCTCCAGCGCCCGGGCCAGCGCCGGCAGCACCACCGACTCGATCTGCGCCGGGTCGCGGGGCATCTTCGGCAGTGGACCCGTGGTCAGCGCCTCCTTCACCACCCCGCTGGTGTCGGCCAGCGCCCCCGACGCGGCGAAACTCTCCCGGAACACCGCCACCATGCCCGGATCGGCATTGGACACCAGGAAAACCGCGCCGAAGGCACCCGTCTTGAGAGTCAGCCGCTCCTCGGCCGTCAACCGCTCCGCCATGATCACGGAGTGTAGACGTACGGAGTGGTCGTGGTGACCGGGACGAGACCGAGCCGCTGAAGGATCGGCCGGCTCTCCGACGAGGCGTCGACCTGCAGGAGCGTCCGGTCCCGCTGGACGGCCAGGCGGGCCCGGTAGGTGACCAACGCCCGGTAGATGCCCCGCCGCCGCCACGGCGCGAGCGTCGAACCACCCCAGAGGGTGGCGAAGGCGGTGCCCGGCACATAGCGCACCCACCCCGCGCTGACCACCTCGTCCCCCGCCTCGGCCACCACCACGGTGATCGAGTGCGGGTCGGCGGCGATCTCCTTCTCCAGACCGGTCACCAGGTGGCTGCGGTCGGAGTTCCACACCGCCTCCTCCATCGCCGCGATCCGCTCCAGGTCCGCGCGGGCGGTCACCTCACGCAGGCGTACGCCCTCGGGAACCACCGGGAGTGCGGCCGCGAGCGGCGCGGCCGGGCCGATCACGACGGTCTCCTCCGGCTCCGGCTCGAAGCCGGCGGCGCGCAGCCGGTCCGGGAGGTCGGCGGGCTGGTCGTGGCCGTGCAGCTTCCATTCCACCGACTGGCCCCGCCGCCGGAAGTCCTCCACCTGACGCGCGATGAGCGCGTCCAGGTTCGGGCCGTCGAGCCCGCCCAGGTCACGGTAGGTCAGGAACCCGCCGTGGTCGAGGCCGATGATCCGCACCAGCGGACCGTCGTGCTCCACCGTGACGCCGGCCGGCAGCGGGTCCGGTACCCAGGCCCGCAGCTGACGGTCGTACGTGGTGCGCAGCATCGTCACATCAAGATCCGTCACCGTCCCAGCCTACGACCGGGAGGAAGCGGATAATCGATCGCGTGTGGCAGGCGATCCGGCGGTGGTTCGACCCGCGCGACCTCCGCTCGGTCGGCAGCACCCCGGACTACCGGTTCTCGCTGGCCAACGAGCGGACCTTCCTGGCGTGGCTCCGTACCGGGCTGGCGCTGGTCGCCGGCGGGCTCGCCGCCGCCCAGTTCCTGCCGCCGCTGCCGCTGGCGCACCTGCGGGAGATCATCGCCGTCGCGCTGCTGCTGCTCGGCGGAACGGTCGCGGTGCGGGCCGTCGACCACTGGGCGCGTACCGAGCGGGCCATCCGGCTCGGCGAGGAGTTGCCCGCCTCCCGCTTCCCCGCGGTGCTCGCCCTCTCCGTCGGCCTCGGCGCGCTGCTGCTGGTGGCCGCGGTGCTGTCCCGGGCCCTCGGCGACCGGTGACCGGGCACGCGCGGGACCCGGGCCTGCAACCGGAGCGGACCCGGCTGGCCTGGCGACGCACCGCGCTGGCCCTGACGGTGATCATGGTGCTGACCGTGCGCCTCGCGCTCACCGGCGACGTGGCCGGTGCGCTGCTCGCCGGGGTCGCGGTGGTGGGCTGGGGCGCGGCGCTGCGGGTGTGCTGGCGACGCGCCACCGGCAGCGGACCGTCCGGCGCCTACGGCCGCGCCCTGCCGCTGGTGGCCCTCGCCACCGCCGGTTTCGCGATGCTCGGCGCTCTTCTGGTCGTACGCGGGCTGTGGTGAGGTGGACGCCTGCGCCATGATGGGTGCATGGCCCGGTTGTACGTCCTCTTCTTCGTCGCGCAGATCGTCCTCGCCGTCTGCGCGCTGATCAGCTGTCTCTCCGCCGAGGAGGGCGAGATCCGCGCCCTGCCCCGGATCGCGTGGGTGCTGATCATCCTGTTCTTCCCGCTGGTCGGCTCGATCGCCTGGTTCGTCGCCGGCCGCACCTCCACCGGCGCCCGCCCCCGGACGCCGTGGCCGACCGGCGACCGTTTCTCCGAGCGGAAGCGCGCCCGTACGGTCGCCCCCGACGACGACCCCGAGTTCCTCCGCTCCATCGAAGAGCGGTCCCGCAAGGACGACGAGTTGTTCCGCCAGTGGGAGGACGACCTGCGCCGTCGGGAGGACGACCTGCGCCGCCGCGAAGGCGAGCCGCCGCGCGAGGAGGACCCGCCCCGCTCCCGGTGAGCGCCTCCGCCGTCGCCGGGCTGCCGGCGACGGCGGAGGATGTCGCTCAGGCCAGGTTCGACGAGCGGGGGTACGCGTCGGTCGGGTCGGTGAGCACGTTGACCAGGTACGGCACACCGGCGTCGAACGCCCGACGCAGCGCCGGGCCGAGGTCGCCGGCCTTCGCCACCGTCTCGCCGGCACCGCCGAGGGCGGTCACCACCTGGTCGTAGCGCAGCTCGGGCTGGAGGTCGGCGGCCACGTCATACCCGTACATCGCGCGCATCGGGTGCTTCTCCAGGCCCCAGATGCCGTTGTTGCCGACCACGATCACCACCGGCAGCTTCTGCCGGACCAGAGACTCCACGTCCATCAGCGAGAAGCCCGCCGCGCCGTCGCCCATCAGCACGCAGATCTGCCGGTCGGGGTAGCTGACCCGGGCGCCCATCGCGTATCCCATCCCGGTGCCGAGGCAACCGTACGGGCCGGGGTCGAGCCAGGTGCCGGGCTGCGCCGGCTCCAGGTAGCGGCCGGCGTACGAGACGAAGTCACCGCCGTCGCCGATCGTGACCGCGTCGCGGGCGAGGACCTTGCGCAGCTCGCCGTAGATCCGGGCGGGACGGATCGGGTCGGTCTCGGCGGCCATCTCCTCGGCGTCGCGGGCCTTGGCAGCGTCCTCGGCGACGCGCAGCTCGGCGACCCAGTCGGCGTGGTCGACCCGGTCGCCCGGGTGGTCGGCCAGCGCCGTGAGGATCAGCCGCAGGTCACCGGCGGGGGCGGCGGCCGGCTCGACGTGCCCGGCCCGCTGGCTGGGCGCGTCGACGATGTGCACCACCCGCGCGTCGCCGAAATCGCCGAAGCTGAGCCGGAAGTCCAGCGGAGTGCCGACCACCACCACCACGTCGGCGCCCTTGAGCGCGACCCGGCGGGCCTTCGCGAAGGCGAGCGGGTGCTCCGGTGGCAGGGCGCCGCGGCCCATGCCGTTGGTGAAGACCGGCACCTGCAACGCCTCGGCAGCCGCCCGCAGGGCGTCGACGGCGTCACCGGCGTACACGTCGGAGCCGGCGATGATCACCGGGCGGGTGGCACCGGCGATCAAACCGGCGGCCTTCGCCACCTCGCCCGGGTCTGCCTCGACCGGCGCGATGCCGGGCAGCGTGGGCAGCTCGGCGTCGGCGACCGAGAAGACCGCCTCCAGGGGGAGGTCGAGGAACACCGGGCCCCGGTGCGGCGTGAGCGCGGCGGTCAGCGCCGCGGTGACCGCGCGCGGGATGTCGTCGGTGCTGAAGACCGTCTCGGCGTGCTTGGTGACCGGGGCGACCAGCGGCAGGTGGTCCATCTCCTGGAGGCTGCCCGAGCCCCAGCGGAACTGCGGGGCCCGCCCGCCGAGCACCAGCACCGGGGACGCGTTGAAGTACGCGCTGGTCAGCCCGGAAATGCCGTTGGTGACGCCGGGACCGGCGGTGAGCACCGCGAGACCCGGTCGGCGCTGCAGCTTCGCCACCGCCTCGGCGGCGAAGACGGCCGACTGCTCGTGCCGGACGTCGTAGAGCGGGAAGCCGGCCTTGTGCGCGGCGTCGTAGAGCGGGAAGACGTGCCCGCCGGAGAGGGTGAACATCTCCCGCACCCCGTACGCGCGCAGCGCCGCCAGTGCGAGCTCCCCGCCGTGCCCTTCGATCCGCTCCGTCATAGCCCGTTCCCCTTCGTCCGCATGACCGGAGTCACACGTTACTCACCGGTACAACGAATGTGAACCGCTCTCGGGTCAGCGGCCCGTGAAGTCCGGCTTGCGCTTCTCCACGAAGGCGGCCATGCCCTCGCGCCGGTCGTCGGTCGCAAAGAGCGCCGCGAAGAGCTGGCTCTCCCACGCCAGACCGGAGGCGAGGTCCATGTCCAGGCCGCTGTCGACCGCGAGCTTCGCGGCGCGCAGCGCCTGCATGGGACCCCTCAGGTACGGGCGGACCAGCTCGACCGCCGTGTCGTAGACCTCGGCGGCCGGGGCGACCCGGTCGGCGAGACCGATCCGCAGCGCCTCGTCGGCGTCCACCATCCGGCCGGACATGATGAGGTCCTTGGCGCGGGCCGGGCCGACGAGGCGGGCCAGCCGCTGGGTGCCGCCGGCACCCGGGATGATGCCGAGCCTGATCTCCGGCTGCCCGAGCTTGGCGTCGGAGGCCACCACCCGCCAGTCGCAGGCGAGGGCCAGCTCGCAGCCGCCGCCGAGGGCGTACCCGGTGATCGCGGCAACGACCGGCTTCGGGATCCGCGCGATCGCGCCGAGCGCGCTGGACAGGTCCGCGGCACGCTCCGCCATGTCCACGTAGGACATGTCGGCCATCTCCTTGATGTCCGCGCCGGCGGCGAAGACCTTCTCCCCGCCGTACACGATGACGGCACGCACGTCCGCGTCGGCGGTGGCCGCCGAGGCCGCGGCGCGCAACTCCTCCTGCACCTGGGTGTTGAGCGCGTTCATCGGCGGCCGCTCCAGCCGGATGGTGCCGATCCCGTCCCTGGTCTCCAGCCGCACGAACTCGCCCACGCTGTTCCCTCACTTCCTCGTCGAAGTAGCGTGCCAACCTTACGGCCCGGCCCGTTGGGGTACGTAGTCTGGTGTCAGGCCCGCTACCGGGAGTACTGCCATGATCACGTACTACAACGACAGGTCGATCCAGGTCACCTCCGCCGCCGTCCGGGTGGACGGCCGCACCTTCCCGCTGGCCGAGATCAGCGCGGTCTGGCATCGCCGGGGCAGCCGCTCCTGGCGGGTGCTCGCCGGCCGCGGCGCGATCGGGGCGGCGCTCACCGGTCCCCTGGTCGCCGCCGGCCTCGGCATCGCGCTGGCCCTCTGGCTGGACCGCTCCGCCACCGTCACGATCGCGATCGTGGGTGCCTCGGTGCTGGTCGGGCTCGCCGTCGGGCCGGTCGCCGACTTCCTCTTCGAACACCTCGACCGGTCGTACGTCCGGGGCAGCCGGCAGCTGGAGATGTGGGCCCGCTGGCGTGGTCAGTCGATCCGGCTGCTGAGCACGGGTGACGCGCTGCGGTTCGGCCAGGTCTACCGTGCGGTGCAGCGCGCCGTCGAGGCCGGCCAGCCGGTGCCGCACCGCCGCCGCTGAGGCCGAGGCAGCCGGTTCGCCGCTCGGGTGGGTCCTTCGTGACGACGGTCCGCCGGCGCCGGTCATGGGGCGGCGCGGCCAGGTCCGGCGGGACCAGCGACATGCCTGCCGAGCCCTTTCGAGCTGATGTCGTGGGTGGATCACGCGTCGGCCCGAGGTCCGACCGGTGCCGGCACCCGCGTCCGGCGGGCACGGGCGCACCTGCGGTGCGTGCGGGGCGCGGGGGCGCGCTGGCCTGATGTCGTGAACGATTCAGCTCGACAGGGGCGCGAACGGATCCCGTGGCCCGCCGGTACGACGGGACGGGACGGGACGGGCCGGCATGGCCCGAGAGTGCTACAGCTTAGTGATGACGCTCTATTACCGGGACGACGCGGTGCAGGTGACGTCCGAGTCGATCCGGGTGGGCGGCCACGCGGTGTCGCTCGCCGAGGTGACGTTCGTCTGGCACGCGCGGGGGCGCACCACGCTGGCCGTACGCGGCCGGGTGTTCAGCCGGGGAGTCCTCGTCCTGCTCCTGTCCCTGCCGCCGCTGGTGGCGGTGGTGTGCGCGCTCTCGCTGGCCTGGTCCGCCCAGGACCGGGGACAGTGGACACTCGCGCTGATCATCATCGCCGCCTGCGCGGTCCTGGCGCTGGCACTCACCCCCTTCCTGGAGATCCCGCTTGGCTGGCTGGACCGCTCCTACGAGCGCGGCAACAAGGTGCACGAGCTGTGGGTGCAGCATCACGGGCGGGAGGTGCTGCTGCTGCGGACACCGGACGCGCTACGGTTCGGGCAGATCTACCGCGCGGTACAGCGCGCCGTCGAACAACGGGAGGACCCTCGGTGAGCGGTGGACGCGGCAGTGCCGTCGCCCTGGCCGGACTGCTCACCGCCGCCGGGATCACCCACCTCGTGCGGCCGGAGTTCTACGACCCGATCGTGCCGCGGGCCCTGCCCGGCCCGCCCCTCGCGTGGACGTACGCCAGCGGGGTCGCGGAGCTGGCGGTGGCGGCGGCGGTCGCGCATCCGGCGACCCGCCGGACCGGTGGCCTGGCCGCCGCCGCGCTGTTCGCGGCGGTGCTGCCGGCCAACGTGCAGATGGCGATGGACTGGCGGCGCCGGTCCCCGGCGTGGCGGGCGGTGGCCTACGGCCGGGTCCCGTTGCAGGCCCCGCTGATCTGGTGGGCGCTGCGCGTCGCCCGGTCATAACACCGCGGCTATGGACGAATCGGGGTGTGCGCGTCACCCCCGTCGGATGCTCTCCTCATTAGACGGTGAATTTCATCGATATGAGGAGGCAGTCATGCTGAGAAGGCTCGTCACCGCCGCCGCGACAGTCCTCGCCCTGATGCTCCCCGCACCGCTCGGCGCCCAGGCGTCCGCACCCGATCCGGGCCTGCCCGGCGCGTACGCGGCCGGCTACGTCGACACCACGGTCAGCGCGGCGGGCCGCTCCTTCTCCGCCCGGGTCCACTACCCGGCCACCGCCGCCGGCAACGCCCAGCCGGTGGCCACCGGCCGGTTCCCGGCGATCGCCTTCGGCCACGGCTTCCTCCAGTCCATCTCGCGGTACCAGTCGACCCTCGCGCACCTGGCCTCATGGGGCTTCATCGTCATCGCCCCCGGCTCGCAGGGCGGCTTCTCGCCCAGCCACAGCGCCTTCGCCGACGACCTCAACGCGGCACTGACCTGGGCCGTGGCGCAGGACACGACGAGCGGGTCCCGCTTCGCCGGACGCGTCAGCACCGACCGGCTGGGCCTGTCCGGCCACTCCATGGGGGGCGGTGCGAGCATCCTCGCGGCGGCCCGGAACCCGCGAGTGGTGACCGTGGCGAACCTCGCCGCCGCCGAGACCAACCCGTCCGCGAAGGCCGCCGCCGCCACGCTGACCATCCCGGTGCAGCTCGTCGCCGGCGAGCGGGACTCGATCGCCGGGGTGGCCGACCACCAGCGCCCGATCTACACCAGCAAGCTGCCGGCGAAGCAGCTGCGGATCATCCGGGGTGGCTACCACTGCGGCTTCATGGACTCCTCCTCGCTCTTCTGCGACAGCGGCGGCATCAGCCGGGCCACCCAGCTGCAGATCAGCAAGCGGCTGCTCACCCAGTGGTTCCTGCGGCACCTGGCCGGGGACCTCGCGTACGACGACGCGGTCTGGGGAACGCCCGCGCAGACCGATCCGGCGGTCAGCTTCGAGGGCGTCCGCTGACACCGGGCCTGACCGGCGGGCCTCCCGGCCCGCCGGTCAGGTCAGCGGCAGTGTGGTGGCCACCGGCCAGGCCAGCAGGGCCGCGCCGACCACCGGTGGCAGCCAGGACGGCGCACCCGCCCCGCGCAGCACCGCCGCCCAGGCCACCTGCCAGCCCACCAGCAACGCGAAGAGCGGCACCACCAGCAGCACGAAGCCGGGCGCCAGACCGACCACCGCCGAGGCGGTCAGGGCGAGCACGGCGAGCACGCCCACCACGGCGTGCCGTCCGGTCCGGCCGCCGGAGACCCGTTCCGCGCCGGCCAGGAAGACCAGACAGCCGGTGGCGGCGACCGGCAGCAGCCACCACCGGGCGCCGACCGGCAGCGCCGAGGTCAGTCCGAGGTGGATCGGGATCGCGACGGCGAGCACCGCGTACCCGGTGAGCAGCACGGCGGCGACGACGGACCGTGCCGTCCCGAGGTGCGCGACCGGGGCGGCGGTGGTCTTGAGGTGGTCCGGCCCGGCGCCCTCGATGCGGTACTCCGGGACGCCCAACCCC
>NZ_JBFAMU010000099.1:0-13601 GCF_040656655.1 Micromonospora sp. NPDC049799 | reverse complement strand
CCCCGACGCGGGCGAGGTGCTCTGGCGTGGCGAGCGCATCGACACCTGGTCAGCCCGCGGGGCCGGCAGCGCGAGGTACAGCAGCATGTGCTCCGCGCTCGCGGCGATCGTCAGCGCGCAGCCGTGCGAGAGGACCTTGGCGAGGTTCGGCAGGCCGGTGGCCGCGTCGAGGCCGGCGGCCAGCGGCGGGACGGCCAGCGTGATGCCCGTGGCGAAGGCGCCGAAGGCGACGCAGATCGCGCGGCGGGCCTGGCTCGGTCTGCGCCGCTGCAACCGGAGCAGGTAGCCGAAGCTGACCCAGCCGGCGCCGGCGCACAGGGCGTAAAGGAGGGTGTCCACGCGCTACCGGTCCGGGTGTTCCAGGGAGTGCCGCAGCCGGTCGTAGAGGGCGGCCTGGCCTCCGTCGCGCGGTGCGGCGTCCTGGTCGATCCAGTGGCCGGCCCGGGCCCGGCCCAGCAGGAGGGAGCCGATCACCTCCGCCTCCCGCTCCTCCTCGGCGTCGTAGTTGCTGCGACCGAGGAACCGCCGCACCAGCCGGGGGTCGAGGTCGGGCAGCAGCAGTCGGGAGGCGTCGGGGTCGAGCACCGCCGCCGGTCGGTGCCCGGCCAGGAGGTGGCCCACCTCGTGGCCGATGATCAGCATCTGGTGCAGGGGTGAGGTGTCCTGCTCGTAGAAGATCGCGTCGAAGGCGCCGGTGGGGACGCACATGCCGCAGACGGTGTGCACGGGGAGGCTGATCGGCACCAGGTGGATCGGTCGTCCGCGGCGCTCACCGAGGACCCGGCACAGCTCGTGGATGTCGAACGGCTCGGGTACGCCCAGCTTCGCGATCATCCGTTCGCAGCGCTTGCGTAGTCGGTGCAGCGTCACCTCGGCGCCTCTCCGCTCGTCTGCATACTGCCATCGGAGGACGAGCACGGCTACCGGCGGTCGTCCCGGGGCCCGGTCGCGGCCTCGCCCAGCGCCCGCAGCCGGGCCACCATCTGCTCGACCAGTTGGGAGTCGGTGGGGGACAGCCCCGTGTCGGCGAGAACCTGTCGCAACGCGACCTGGGTGACGTCCATGCGGCGCAGCTCGCCCAGCAGCGCGATCTGGTCCTGGATGCGCCGGGCGGCGGCGTCGTCCACGAAGTAGCCGGAACTCACCCCGAAGGCGCGGGCGAGGGCCCGCACGTGGGAGGTGCGGGGGTCGCTGGCGACCCCGCGGCGCAGCTCGCCGATGTACGCGGCGCTGATGGACACGCCGGTCTCGCCCTGCACGGCGTTGATCCGGTCGGCGATCTCCCGGTTGGTGTACCGGCGCCCCGGCTCGTCGGAGTCGGTGAGTTCGTCGGGGGTGGGCCGGATGGTGTCGAACAGGTACTCCAGTCGGGCGGCGAGCGTGTCGAGGGGTGGCAGCTCGTGCGCGCTGTGGTCCTCAGCCATGGATCTTCACCTCTCCGACGGTCCCCGCTCAACGACAGTGTCGCAGGTTCGGATGGCGACGAAACACCCGTTGACACATGCACCGAACGTGAGCGTATGCTCGCTGTATCCGCGCAACGGGCGTTGAGCGATGGCGGAAGTCGCTCAACGCCTGTTGCTCGGGCTGGTCTGGGCGGGGGGTCCGGACCGGCGGACGGGGAGGTCGTCGGTGGTGAGGGTCGGGGCCCTGGGAGGGGGCAACGGGGGACCCTCACCGCCACGGCCGCCGGCCGTGGTCAGCTCACCAGGATCCGGCGGTGGGACCGGCGGAGCCGCCCCGACGGCGCAGGTACTTCTCGAACTCCTGGGCGATCTCGTCCCCGGTCAACGGGGTGATGCCGGCGTCGCCGACCCGCTCCTCCAACTCGCGGACGTACTCGCCGAGCTCGGCGTCCTGCTCGGCGGCGCTGCGCACCCGCTGCTCCCACTCGGCGGCCTCCTCGGCCAGGTCGGCCATCGGCACCGGCAGGTCGAGCACCTCCTCGACGCGGTGCAGCAGGGCCAGCGTGGCCTTGGGGCAGGGCGGGTTGTTGGCGTAGTGCGGCACGTGCACCCAGAAGGAGACGGCGTCGACCTCGGCGCGGGTGCAGGCGTCCTGCAGCACCCCGACGATGCCGGTCGGGCCGTCGTAGCGGGTCGGGGTGAGCTGGTAGCGCTGCGCGGCCTCGGCGTCGGAGGCGCTGCCGCTGATCGGCAGGGGGCGCGTGTACGGCACGTCCGCCAGCAGGGCGCCCAGCAGCACGACCCGCTCGACCTCCAGGCTGTGGCAGATCTCCAGCACCTGCTCGCAGAAGGTGCGCCACCGCATGCTCGGCTCGATGCCGCGGATCAGCACCACGTCCCGCTCGGTGCCCTCCGGGCTGGCGACCATGAAGCGTGTGGTGGGCCACTCCACGCGGCGGGTCTCGCCCTCGGCCATGGTGATGGTCGGCCGGCTGACCTGGAAGTCGTAGAAGTCCTCCGGGTCCAGCTCGGTGACCTCCCGGGCCTGCCACACCTGTTCCAGGTGTTCGACCGCGGCCGTGGAGGCGTCGGCGGCGTCGTTCCACCCCTCGAACGCGGCGATGGCCACGGGGGACCGCAGCACCGGCAGTCCGTCGAACTCGCTCACGCCGTCACCTCGCTTCGCTCGGCCACGGCGCGACGCGCCTCGCTGCTGAGCCCGATGGTTCGCTCGACAAGCTCGCTCACACCGTCACCTCCGACTGCTCGTCCTCGGACGGCACCGGGTCGTGCCCACCCGTCCGTCCGCCGGGCACGGTGGTGTCGCTGTAGTCCTTCACGTCCGCCAGCCTACGTGTCGGGGCCGGACGGGGCCCGCCGGCCGCGCCGGTCGTACGCCGTACCGGCCCCCGGCGGCAGGCACAAGGCCAGCGTGATCCGCCCGACAGAATGTGGGAAGCGGCGCGGGCGGTCTTCCGGCGGCGGGTCACCGCACTAACCTGAACTGGTGCGTACCTCTCTCCTCGACGTGCTGGCCCAGCGGATCCTCATCGCCGACGGTGCGATGGGGACCATGCTGCACGCCGCCGACCTGACCCTCGACGACTACGAGGGCCTGGAGGGGTGCAGCGAGATCCTCAACGTCAGTCGCCCGGACGTGGTGCGCGGCGTGCACGAGGCGTACCTGGCCGCGGGGGCGGACTGCGTCGAGACGAACACCTTCGGCGCCAACCTGCCCAACCTCTCCGAGTACGACATCCCGGGGCGGATCCGGGAGTTGTCCGAGGCGGGCGCGCGGATCGCCCGGGAGGCGGCCGACGCGCACAGCACGCCGGAGCGTCCCCGGTTCGTGCTCGGTTCGATCGGGCCGGGCACCAAGTTGCCCACCCTCGGGCACGCCGCGTACGCGAGCCTGCGCGACGCCTACCGGGAGAACGCCGCCGGCCTGATCGCCGGCGGGTCCGACGCGCTGATCATCGAGACCTCGCAGGACCTGCTCCAGGTCAAGGCCGCCGTCGTCGGGTCCAAGCGGGCGATGGCCGAGCTGGGGCGGCCGGTGCCGATCATCTGCCAGGTGGCGATGGAGACCACCGGCACGATGCTGCTCGGCAGCGAGATCGGCGCGGCGCTGACCGCGATCGAGCCTCTCGGGGTGGACCTGATCGGGCTGAACTGCTCCACCGGGCCGGCGGAGATGAGCGAGCACCTGCGCTACCTGTCCCAGCACTCCCGGGTGCCGCTGTCGGTGATGCCGAACGCGGGGCTGCCGGTGCTCACCGCCGACGGGGCGTACTTCCCGCTGACCCCGGTGGAGTTGGCCGACGCGCTGGAGCGGTTCATCGCCGACTACGGCGTGTCCCTGGTCGGCGGCTGCTGCGGCACCACGCCCGAGCACATCCGGCTGCTGGCCGACCGGCTG
Organism: Micromonospora sp. NPDC049799; assembly: GCF_040656655.1. Classification (NCBI taxonomy): domain Bacteria; kingdom Bacillati; phylum Actinomycetota; class Actinomycetes; order Micromonosporales; family Micromonosporaceae; genus Micromonospora; species Micromonospora sp. NPDC049799. Next base: position 9,776 of record NZ_JBFAMU010000099.1, on the reverse strand, counting down.
CACGGCGCCACCCCGGTCCCTCGCGAGCCGAAGCAGGATCCGGGTGTCTCCTCGATCTACCACCACGTGCCGTTCGCGCAGGACGCCAGCGTGCTGATGGTGGGGGAGCGGACCAACGCCAACGGCTCCAAGGCGTTCCGCGAGGCGATGCTCGCCGCCGACTGGCAGGCCTGCGTCGAGATCGCCCGCAGCCAGGCCCGGGACGGCTCGCACCTGCTCGACCTCTGCGTCGACTACGTCGGCCGGGACGGCACCCAGGACATGCGGGAGCTGGCCGGCCGCTTCGCCACCGCCTCCACCCTGCCGATCATGCTCGACTCGACGGAGCCGGCGGTGATCGAGGCCGGGCTGGAGATGCTCGGCGGGCGCTGTGTGGTCAACTCGGTCAACTTCGAGGACGGCGACGGTCCCGGCTCCCGGTACGCCCGGGTCATGCCGGTGATCGCCGAGCACGGCGCCGCGGTGGTCGCGTTGCTGATCGACGAGGAGGGCCAGGCCCGCACGAAGGAGTGGAAGGTCCGCGTCGCCGAGCGGCTGATCGAGGACCTGACCGGCCGATGGGGGTTGCGCCGCGCCGACATCCTCATCGACGCGCTGACCTTCCCGATCGCGACCGGGCAGGAGGAGACCCGCCGCGACGGTGTCGAGACGATCGAGGCGATCCGCGAGATCGCCACCCGCTGGCCGGGGGTGAACTTCACCCTCGGTATCTCCAACGTGTCCTTCGGCCTCAACCCGGCGGCACGGCAGGTGCTCAACTCGGTGTTCCTGCACGAGTGCGTGCAGGCGGGCCTGACCTCGGCGATCGTGCACGCCAGCAAGATCCTGCCGATGTCGAGGATCCCCGACGAGCAGCGCGAGGTCGCCCTGGACCTGGTCTACGACCGGCGCCGCGAGGGGTACGACCCGGTGCAGCGCTTCCTCGAACTCTTCGAGGGCGTCGACGTCACCAGTGCCCGCGCCACCCGGGCCCAGGAGTTGGCGGGGCTGCCGTTGGACGAGCGGCTGAAGCGCCGGATCATCGACGGCGAGCGCAACGGCCTGGAGGCCGACCTGGACGAGGCGATGGCCGGCGGCCGGGCCCCGCTGTCGATCATCAACGACATCCTCCTGGACGGCATGAAGGTCGTCGGCGAGCTGTTCGGCTCCGGGCAGATGCAGCTGCCGTTCGTGCTCCAGTCCGCCGAGGTCATGAAGACCGCGGTGGCGTACCTGGAGCCGCACATGGAGACCACCGAGGACGGCGGCAAGGGCCGCATCGTGCTCGCCACCGTCAAGGGCGACGTGCACGACATCGGCAAGAACCTGGTGGACATCATCCTGTCCAACAACGGCTACGAGGTGGTGAACATCGGCATCAAGCAGCCGATCACCGCCATCCTGGACGCCGCCGAGCAGCACCGCGCCGACGCCATCGGCATGTCCGGCCTGCTGGTCAAGAGCACGGTCATCATGAAGGAGAACCTCGTCGAGATGGCATCGCGCGGGGTCGCGGAGCGCTGGCCGGTCCTGCTGGGTGGCGCCGCGCTCACCCGGGCGTACGTCGAGGACGACCTGCGGTCGATGTTCCCCGGCCAGGTGCACTACGCCCGCGACGCCTTCGAAGGACTGTCCCTCATGGACCGGGTGATGACCGCCAAGCGGGGCGGCGCCCCGGTGATCGACGCGGAGCGAGAGGCGGCCCTGGCCGCCCGCCGGGCGCGCCGCGAGCGGCAGCGGGCGATGGTCACCGAGTCCCTGCCCGAGCTGCACGACGCCTCGGTGCGCTCCGACGTGGCCGCCGACGTGGAGGTCCCGACCCCGCCGTTCTGGGGCACCCGGGTGATCAAGGGTGTGCCGCTGGCCGACTACGCGGCGCTGCTCGACGAGCGCGCCACGTTCCTCGGGCAGTGGGGGCTGCGCGGCGCGCGCGGCGGCACCGGCCCGTCCTACGAGGAACTGGTGGAGACCGAGGGCCGCCCGCGGCTGCGCTACTGGCTGGACCGGCTCATCGCCGACAAGGTCCTCGAAGCCGCCGTCGTGTACGGCTACTTCCCCGCGTACTCCGAGGGCAACGACCTGGTCGTGCTGGACGAGAACGGCCACGCCGAGCGGGCCCGGTTCTCCTTCCCCCGGCAGCGCCAGGAGCGGCGGCTCTGCCTCGCCGACTTCTTCCGCCCGCGCGGCGAGGAGCTGGACGTGGTCGCGCTGCAGCTGGTCACCGTCGGCCAGCCGGTCAGCGAGTACGCGGCGAAGCTCTTCGCCCGCAACGAGTACCGCGACTACCTGGAGGTGCACGGCCTGTCCGTGCAGCTCACCGAGGCCCTCGCCGAGTACTGGCACCGCCGCGTACGCGCCGAGCTGACCCTGCCCGGCGGCCGTACCGTGGCCGACGACGACCCGGGCGACCTGGCCGGGCTGCTGCGCACCGACTACCGCGGCTGCCGGTACGCCTTCGGCTACCCGGCCTGCCCCGACCTGGAGGACCGCGCGAAGATCGTGGACCTGTTGGGGGCGGACCGGATCGGCGTGCAGCTGTCCGAGGAGTTCCAGCTCATGCCGGAGCAGGCGACGGACGCGATCGTCGTGCACCACCCGGAGGCGAGCTACTTCAACGCCAAGTGATCAACGCAGACGCGTTGACCTGAGCGTCTCGCGGGGCAAGACAGCCTCACGAGCCCGCCGCCGCTGGTCACGGCCCATTCCTGGGTGCGTGTTGGGGCAGCGGCGGAGCGGCGGGAGAGAGTACGGTGCCGATGTGGCGACTCTCCGTTGCTAACGCTACCTGAAGGGCATTCCCATGCGCTGGTTGCGGATCGCAGTGTCGGCGCTCGTCTTCGCGGCTGGCGGCATGGTCGTCGCCGCTCCCGCGGCGGTTGCCGCCGCGGACACGGCACCCCCGGTCCTGGAGGACATCACGGTCTCGCCCGACGCGGTGTCCGTCGCCGGGCTCGACCTCGTCCCGGTGACCGTGACCGCTCACCTGACCGACGAGACCGGCGTCGAAAAAATCTCCGAGGCCGGCGGTGGCAACATGCCCTTCGTCGTCCTGAAGCGCGTCGCCGGTGGTGATCCTTCGACTCAGGCCGCCGAGCTGTCGCTCACCTCCGGCACGCCGCAGGACGGCCGGTGGAGCGCGACGGTCCAGGTGCCCTCCACCTGGAACGGCCAGTGGGAGGTCAGCCAGCTCGTCGCCATGGACTCGGCCTTCAACAAGCTCGAGGTCGACCCGCCCGAGACACCGGACACGGGGCTCGACGTGACGGGCACCCACCTCCCTGCGGTGAGTATGCGATTCGTGCCGGACCCGTTGGTCGGTGACGGCCCGTTGACGGTCGAGGGTCGGTTCTACTACGAGGACACCGGCGCGGGCATCCCCAACCAGCCCATCTTCTTCGGCCACGACAACCTGTGCGTCGAGTACTCGGCGGAGCCCAACGGCACCACCAACGCCGACGGCACCTTCTCGAAGGTGTATCCGAAGGGCGACGGCTACCTGCAGTGCGTCGGCATCCTGCGCCCGTCCAACGTCGACTTCACTCCGGCCTTCATCGTCGTGGCGTCCCGGCATCCCCGGGTCAAGCCCGTCGTCACCGCGACCGCGAGCAGGACGACGGTCGTGACCGGCACGAAGGTGACCTTCACCGGCACGGTCGCGCCGGGCGGATACAACGCCGAACTCCAGGAACTGCGGAACTCGACCTGGCGGAAGGTCGACAGCGCGCTGATCAACGACCGTGGCGCCTTCACGCTCGACATCACGCCGAAGGCGGTGGGCACGCACCGCTACCGCGTGATCGTCCCGAACGACGACCCCGAGCTGGTCGGCGTGTCGGAGACCATCGTGGTGCGGGTGACGGCGCCGGGGGGCGGCGGGCAGCCGGGCGCTGGCGCGGGAGGTTCCGAGGGCGGCCTACCGGTCACCGGGCTGGCGGTGGGGCCGATGGTCGGCAGCGCGGCTGCGCTCCTCCTCGCAGGCGTCGGCCTGATGCTGATCGGACGTCGACGTCGGGGGCCGGGCCCGGGTTAGGGGTTCAAACCCCCGAAGGACTCCGCGGTCCTGGATCGGCGTCCGTGCGTCGAAACAACGCCAAGTGATGGCCGCCGGTGCTCCGCGCTGCGGCGGGGCACCGGAGAGGCTGCGCCGCGCGGTCCGACGACGAGCTGCCGCCCAGTCAGTCCTTCTTGAGACGTTGACCCAGCGGCTCTGCCAGCGCGTGACACAGAACCTCGTACGCGGGGTCGACCTTGAGCCACAGCAGCTTGTGGCGGTTGCCATCGCGCATCGTCACGGCTAACCGGTCCGTCATGAGCCCGCGGTGCAGTCGGGCCTCTACCACGGTGTCCAGCGCTAGGACCTTGTTCGTGGGGTGGGCGGAGAGGATCTCGTCAAGGGGCATGGACGCCGCCCGCACTTCGGGCAGGGGGTGGGGAACCGTGCGACCGTTCGCATGAGCACGGGTCTGCTGAAGAGTCAGCCGACGCCGCACCAGGAGGTTCGGTAGCAACCACAGCTCCCCATGGACCCAGTCCGCCCATCCGGTGGTGCAGCTTCGGGTGATCAATCGTGCTGGGTGATCCACAGCGACACGCTAACGAACGGCGTTGTGGCCGCCGAGCTGGGCGCGATCAAATCAGATCCCGGTCAGCTCGTCGTCGTGCCAGACGTCCTCGTAGCCAGGCGCCACCAGCACCCGCCAGCCTGGGGGGAGAGCCAGGTACGGCGCGAGTTCCGGGGCGTAGGTGTCAAGGTGTTCGATGTGAAGCGGGTGGAAGAAGTGGTCGTCTTCCTGCGGGATCTCGGAGCCGCGCCACACGAACCAACCATTGCTCCTGCCAGCGATCGGATGCCGCAGGGCGTTGAGCGGCTCCAAGGTGCGTGGGCGCGACACGGCGAAGCCGACCATCGTCCGCTGTCCGGGCGGCGATGCCTCGACCCCGAAACGTCGACACAGTTCCCGTTGGGCGGCTGAGATCCCTGAGCTTGGCATGCGCCGACGCCAACTGATCATGCCACCCATGGTGCGGAGGCGAACCTCATACATCAAGGGGGATGCGGGGGTGGCCGGCTCCCGACACACCGTCACTCCAGGGTGCCGTGGGTAGGCGAACCCACGCTCGAGGCCTACTCCGGCAGCGGGGGAGGGGCGAGCCAGGCGAGGGGTTGTCCGCTGACGGCGGCGTCGGCGAGGCGATGCGCACTCGCGGTCTTGAGTGCTGCTCGTGAACTGTCGATCCAGCGCTGGACGTCGTCAATGCCCTGGTGGCGGTACTCCACCGCCTGGACGAGGCATTCCAGTTTGTCGGCGTCGCGGGCGACGATGGCTTCCATTGTCTCGCCGGCTTCGTATTCGGCGACGGCGGCGGTGATGACCTCAGCGACGGCCGGTGGGCAGTCGGCGACTTGGTCGGCGGTGACGGTGGTGTTGGGTGCGGCGGTGAGGTAGCGCTTGGCGATGTGCGGGATGTCGGTGATCCGGGTTTCCTGGGTGTCGTGCAGGACGCACAGCATGGACACCCGGGCCGGGTCGGCGCCTTCCATGGCGGCGAGCATCATTCCGATGAGTGCGGTTCGGAACGAGTGTTCGGCGATGGACTCGGGGTGCTTGACCCCGGCGAACCACCAGCCGGTGCGGGCGGCACGTTTGAGGACGCCGGCTTCGAAGATGAAGCGCATCGCTCCGGTGGCGTGGTCGTCGCTCATCTGCCCGTCCCTGTGCCGGTGAGTCCGTCCGCCCGCAGGCTGTAGACGATAGAGGTTAGTTCCTGTCGTGACTGTGCGGAGATCCGGTCGCTGTCCAGCAGGGGGATGCTGCGGCCGAGGAGTGCCCGGCCCTCGGTGGGGTTGTCGGGAGCGAGACTGCGTCGTGCGGTCAGCAGAGCCCAGATGTTGTGGATGTTGAGGTCGACGAAGGCGTGCCCCGGATCGAGACGCTGGACCAAGCTGCTCCTGCGTCATCGGGATGGACTCCCGGATCAGCTTGATCAGGTAGCCGGTCACCTCGCCTCGCTGATCAGCTGATCGTCCGCAACCTGCCATACGACATCCCTACGTTGACCGCTGGTCGACGTTCGCCCGTGAGCCGCCCTCTGCGGCGGGGCACCTGGCCTGCTCACTCGTACTGCCGGTGAGTCCAACCTCCGCCGTCGTGATCGTAGCGTCGCAGTTACCGAACGTTCCAGGTCCGGTCCCGTGGCTCGGGGTCGGCCATGCAGTGCTGCCTGGCGGAGGGAGTCAGTGATGCGGGACCGGACACCACCGTGGCGACGAGTGTCCTGCGAGCAGTACCTGATCGCCGTCGCGATGACCCTGGCACGGCGACACCGTCCGGCCTGGTCATGGCGAATGTGGAGGTGGGTCTGTCGGTGTGGGGCGGGTCTGCCCTGTCGCAACCGACATCGCATCCCAATCAATCGAGGGCACTGGCCCAACGAGGAGGAGCAGTGACCAACGAGGCGGAACAGCGGATCCTGGCCGTGCATCTGCCCGCGATGGACGGCCTGTGCACCGATTGGCGAGCGTGGTGGTCACGGCTCACGCCGTACCCGTGCTGGCAGGTGGACTGGGCGACCAGCCGGCAGGCGCGATCGCTGACGGCGGCGTCGCTCGGAGGCCGCGCGTGACCACCCACGGTCCGGTGCTGCCGATCTGGAGCTGTGGCGGCTGCAACGCGCCATGGCCATGCCGCACGGCGGCAGGGAGAGCTGCGTGCGGAGTTCGACGGCGCTCCGGTGTCCTTCGCTCTCTACCTTGGTGCCCAACTGGTGCGCGCCTCCGAAGCCTGACCTGGTTGCCGGCGGGGGCGTTGCACCGACGCTTCCTCGGCTGGCTGAGGTGAGCATTCTCGACCGTGTCACTCGGCGTAGGCGTTGGCCACCTGGTACGAGTCCTCGTAGAGGCGGAACGTGACGATCTCGTCGCCGCTCACCTGGAAGTGCATGGCCACGGCCATCTCGTACCGCCGGCCGGTGCTGCGCGCGACGCGACCGAACCAGCCGGCCCTGCGCCAGGTTTTCGGCCGGGTGGAGGAGGCCGTACGGCGGGAGCTCGCCGGAACGACCGTCGCCGACATGCTCCGGGACGTGCTGTCCCCATCACCCGCGTGACGGGCGGCGCAGTTGCGGGCACATGATCGTCTCACCTGGCAGGGTTGACGCATGACTGCCGCCCTCCGATCCCGCGTGACCGACTGGACCGTCTCCGTACCGCTGCTGGCGGTCGTGGTGCTCGTCCTCACGTGGGGGAGGGACCTGCCCGGCCCCGTCGTGATCGTGGTCGCGCTGCTGCTGGCCGGTGCGGTACTGGCGGCGGTGCACCACGCCGAGGTGGTGGCCCACAAGGTGGGGGAGCCGTACGGCTCGCTGGTCCTCGCGGTGGCGGTCACGGTCATCGAGGTCGCCCTGATCGTGACTCTCATGATCAGCGGCGGCGAGAAGACGCAGACCCTGGCCCGGGACACCGTCTTCGCCGCCGTGATGATCACGGTCAACGGCATCCTCGGCTTGTCGCTCCTGCTCGGCGCACTGCGCCGGCGGGTTGCGGTGTTCAACTCCGAGGGCACCGGCGGGGCGCTGGCCACCGTGGCGACCCTCGCCACGCTGAGCCTGGTCGTACCGAACTTCACCACCAGCCGGCCAGGCCCGGAGTTCAGCCCGGCCCAGCTCGCCTTCGCGGCGGTGGCCTCGCTGGCGCTCTACGGGCTGTTCGTGCTGGTGCAGACCGGCCGACACCGCGACTACTTCCTGCCGGTGACCAGCGAGGGACGCCTCGTGTCGGAGGACGAGCACGCCGAGCCGCCGTCCACGAAGGCCGCCCTGGTCAGCCTGGGCCTGCTGGTCGTCGCCCTGGTCGCCGTCGTCGGGCACGCCAAGACCATCTCGCCGACCATCGAGTCCGCGGTCGCCGGGGCGAACCTGCCGCCGTCCTTCGTCGGTGTGGTCATCGCGCTGCTGGTGCTGCTCCCGGAGACCCTCGCGGCCACCCGCGCGGCCCGCCGCGACCGGGTCCAGATCAGCCTGAACCTGGCCCTCGGCTCAGCCATGGCCAGCATCGGCCTCACCATCCCGGCGATCGCGATCGCCTCGATCTGGCTGGACGGCCCGCTGCTGCTCGGCCTCGGTGGCACGCAGATGACGCTGCTGGCGCTGACCGTCGTCACCGGCGTGCTGACCGTGGTGCCCGGCCGCGCCACGGTGCTGCAGGGCGGTGTCCACCTGGTGCTGCTGGCCGCGTTCGTCTTCCTGGCGGCGAGCCCCTGACGCCCTGGTGGGCGAACGCGTGACGATCGCACCGATGAGTTCCGCTCGTGCGATCCGTCCACGCAGGAGAGGTCCACGCCAAAACGGAGGAGTCGAACGTGCGCAAGGTCGTCGTGTACGAGCTGTTGTCCCTGGACGGCGTCGCGGAGAAGCCCGACGGGTTCTTCGCCCACTGGGACGACGCGATGGAGGCCAACCTCGGCGCCGTCATCGCGGCGCAGGACTCGGTCATTCTCGGCCGGCGCAGCTACGAGGAGTGGGCCGAGTTCTGGCCGGGCAGCGACATCGAGCCGTTCGCGACGTTCATCAACGGGGTCGCGAAGTACGTCGCCACCTCCACACCACTCGATCGGGCGTGGGCCAATACCACGGTGGTCGACGGCGACCTGGTCGAGTTCGTGCGGGATCTGAGGAACCGACCCGGCGCCGACATCGGCGTGCACGCGAGCATCTCGGTCGCCCAGGCACTGCTTGCCGCGGGCGTCGTCAACGAGCTGAGGCTGGTGATCGCACCGACGATCGCGGGCAGCGGGCGAAAGCTCCTCGACGGCCTGCCGGCGATCGGGCTCGAGTCGACCCGGAGCACGACCTCACCGACCGGCCATCTGCTCGTCGACTACCGCGTCGTCGGGTAGCCGGTACTAGTCGGCGTCGAGGCGGGCCGCGCGGGCGTGCAGGTAGCGCTGCCGGGCCAGGTTCGTCGACCGGTCCGCCGCCTCCCGGTACGCGTCCCGCGCCCCGGCCCGGTCGCCGAGCAGCTCCCGCAGGTGGGCGCGGACCGCCGGCAGGCGGGGGTCGCCGGTGAGCCGACCCGCGACGGCGAGCTTCTCCACCAGCGCCAGCCCGGCCTCCGGTCCCCGGCTCATGGCGACCGCGACGGCGTGGTTCAGCGCCACCACCGGGCTGTCCGAGACCCGCATCAGCACCTCGTACAGGGCGGTGATCTGCGCCCAGTCGGTGTCGGCGGCGCTCGGCGCCTCGTCGTGCAGCGCGGCGATCGCGGCCTGGAGCTGGTACGGGCCGGGACGGCCCCGGGCCAGCGCGGCGGTGACCAGGGCGACGCCCTCGGCGATCTGGTCGTGCTTCCAGAGGCGACGGTCCTGCTCGGCCATCGGCACCAGCTCGCCGTGCGGGCCGGTGCGCGCGGGCGCCCGGGCGTCGGTGAGCAGCATCAGGGCGAGCAGTCCGCCGACCTCCGGGTCGTCGGGCATCAGCCGGTGCACCAACCGGGTCAGCCGGATCGCCTCGGCGGACAGGTCCGCGCGCAGCAGGGCCGGGCCGGCCGTGCTGGCGTACCCCTCGTTGAAGATCAGGTAGAGCACGTGCAGGACGGCCGCGAGCCGCTCCGCGCGCTCGCCCCCGGCGGGCATCCGGAACGGCACGCCGCTGTCGCGGATGCGCTGCTTGCCGCGGGTGATCCGCCGCGTCATGGTCGCCTCGGGCACCAGGAACGCCCGGGCGACCTCGGCGGTGCCCAGCCCGCCGACGGCGCGCAGGGTGAGCGCGATCTGCGACGCCGGCGACAGGGCGGGATGGCA
>NZ_JBFAMU010000098.1:0-13660 GCF_040656655.1 Micromonospora sp. NPDC049799 | reverse complement strand
CCTTCGATCAACCGTGCGACTCTCCAAGCCTCTCACACGCGGCGGCGTATCGACTGCAGGCCCCCAAGGGGTACGTCCCGGTGCCCGTGCGCCGGCGCCGCCGCTGGCCCTGGCTGCTACTGCTCACCCTGGCGTGCTGCTGCGGCTGCCCGGCCTGGTTCGGCGTGCCGATGGCGACCCAGTACCCGGCGACGGCCGCGCTGCCGGCACAGGTGTCCGACCTGCGGCTGCGCGAGGACAGCCGCAGCACGCAGACCGCCAAGGAGCTGGAGGCGCAGGTACGCGCGGCGCACTGGCTCGCCGAGGACACCTTCGCCGGCGTCTACACCACCCCGACCGGCAAGCGGGTGACCGTCTTCGGCGGCACCGGTTTCCGGTTCGCCCCCGAGTCGGACGCGGAGGCCGAGATCAGCCGGCTGCGCGAGGAGTACGCGCTGGGCGACGCGCAGGTGATCGACACCGACGTACGCGGCCGGCACGAGCGCTGCGCGGTGGGCCGGTCCGACGGCGCCGACGTGGTGGTCTGCACCTCGGTCGACCACGGCAGCATCGCCACCGCGGTCTTCACCCGGCTCTCGCTGGACGACAGCGCGGCCCTGCTCGACGAGCTCCGGACCCAGATCGTCACACCACAGCAGAGCTGAACGCCCATCGGCGAAGGATGTGGCGGCGCCGACCGGGTCAGACCGCCCCGGGCTCGCCGGCCAGCGGCGGGTGGGCACGCGGCGGCGCGTAGCGCGGGACGTACTCCTGACCGGTGAGCTTCTGGATCTCGCCCATCAGCTCGTCGGTCATCTCCCGCAGTGAGGTGCGGTCGTCGGAGCGGCCGGTGAAGTCCAGGGGCTTGCCGAACCGAATGGTGATCTTGGCGGTGCCGGGCCGGGGGAAGCGGGCGCCGATCGGCTGGGCCTTGTCGGTGCCGATCATGCCGACGGGAATGACCGGCACACCCGCGGCGAGGGCCAGCCGGGCGGCACCGGTGCGCCCGCGGTAGAGCCGCCCGTCGGGCGAGCGGGTCCCCTCCGGATAGATGGCGACCAGGTCACCCCCCTTGAGCGCGGGGATCGCCGCGTCGAACGCGGACAGCGCCGCCCGCCCGCCGGCGCGCTCGACCGGGATGGCGCCGAGGCCGTTGAACACGAACCGCTGGAACGCGCCCTTCACCCCGGCGCCCTTGTAGTAGTCCGACTTCGCCCAGAAGGCCAGGTGCCGGGGAACCACGGTGCCGAGGAACAGCTCGTCGGCGACCGACAGGTGGTTGCCGGCGAAGATCGCGCCGCCGGTCTCCGGGATGTGCTCCAACCCCTCCACGGTCGGTCGGAACGCCAACCGCAGCGCGGGCGCCACGGTGAGCTTGCCGATGGTGTAGAGCAGCGGCACTGGTCCTCCGGCAGATGTGTGCTGAACAGGCGGTGTCACCGTAGCGGACGACCGCCCGCCACCCCGACCGAGGTGGCGGGCGGTCCACCCCTAGCGGCGGCGGACGGAGACCGTCACGCGGTCGCCCTCGCCGACCTCGCCGGTGAAGCCCTCCACCTCGTCGGCGAAGTCCACCGAGTCGGCGAGCACCTCCCGGGCGACGAAGTCGAGGAAGCCGGCAACCGCGGCCCGGACCTCCTCGGAGGCGCCGACCAGCACCACGATCCGGTCCGACACGTCCAGGTCGGCGTCCCGGCGGGCCTGCTGCACCACCCGGACGACGTCCCGGGCCAGCCCCTCGGCGGCCAGCTCCGGGGTGACCTCGGTGTCCAGCACGACAACGCCCTCCCCGCCGGGCAGCGGGGCGGAGTGCTCGGCGTCCGCCGCGACCAGGCGCAGCTCGTACTCACCCTCGGCGAGCGTCACCCCGGCGGCGACCGGGGCGCCGTCGTGAAGCTCCCACTCCCCCGCCTTGACCGCCTTGATGACCTGCTGCACCGCCTTGCCGACCCGCGGGCCGAGCGCCCGGGGCACCACGGTCAGCACCTGCTGGCAGTAGCTGGCCACCTCGTCGGTGAACTCCACCGACTTGACGTTCACCTCGTCGGCGACCAGGTCGCCGAACGGCCGGAGCTGCGCCGCCACCGGCGACGCCACGGTGAGCCTCGACAGGGGCAGCCGCACCCGCAGGCCCTTCGCCTTGCGCAGCGACAGCGCCGCCGAGCAGACCTCGCGGGTGGCGTCCATGGCCGCGACCAGGTCGTGGTCGGCCGGGAACTCCTCGGCGGACGGCCAGTCGGTCAGGTGCACCGACCGCTCGCCGGTCAGGCCACGCCAGATCTCCTCCGCCGTCAGCGGCGCCAGCGGTGCCACCACCCGGCAGAGCGTCTCCAACACCGTCGACAGGGTGTCGAAGGCGTCGGCGTCGCCGGACCAGAACCGGTCCCGCGAGCGGCGCACGTACCAGTTGGTCAGCGCGTCCAGGTAGGACCGGACGGTGGCGCAGGCGCCGGAGATGTCGTACGCGTCCATCTGCGCGCCGACCGTCTCCACCAGTTCCCGCGTCTTGGCCAGCACGTACCGGTCGAGCAGGTGCGTGGAGTCGGTACGACGGCGGGCGGTGTAGGAGTCGGCGTTGGCGTAGAGCGAGAAGAAGTACCAGACGTTCCACAGCGGCAGCAGCACCTGCCGGACGGCGTCCCGGATGCCCGCCTCGGTGACGGCCATGTCCCCGCCCCGCAGCACCGGCGAGGACATCAGCATCCAGCGCATCGCGTCGGAGCCGTACGCGTCGAACACGTGGTACACGTCCGGGTAGTTGCGCAGGCTCTTGGACATCTTGCGCCCGTCGGAGCCGAGCAGGATGCCGTGGCTGAGGCAGTTGCGGAACGCCGGCCGGTCGAACAGCGCGGTGGCCAGCACGTGCATCGTGTAGAACCAGCCGCGGGTCTGTCCGATGTACTCGACGATGAAGTCACCCGGGTAGTGGTGCTCGAACCAGTCGGCGTTCTCGAACGGGTAGTGCACCTGGGCGAACGGCATCGAGCCCGACTCGAACCAGCAGTCCAGCACCTCCGGCACCCGGCGCATCATCGAGCGCCCGGTGGGGTCGTCCGGGTTGGGCCGGACCAGGTCGTCCACCGCCGGCCGGTGCAGGTCGGTCAGGCGTACGCCGAAGTCCCGCTCGATGTCGGCCAGCGAACCGTACACGTCGACGCGCGGGTACGTCGGGTCGTCGGACTTCCACACCGGGATCGGCGAGCCCCAGAACCGGTTCCGGCTGATCGACCAGTCGCGGGCGTTGGCCAGCCACTTGCCGAACGAGCCGTCCTTGATGTGGCCGGGCGTCCAGTTGATCTGCTGGTTCAGCTCGACCATCCGGTCCTTGAACTGCGTCACCGCGACGAACCACGACGACACCGCCTTGTAGACCAGCGGGGTGTCGCAGCGCCAGCAGTGCGGGTACGAGTGGGTGTAGGTGTCCTGCTTGAGCACCACCCCCCGATCCTTCAGCTCCCGGATCACCGGCTTGTTGACGTCGAAGACCTGCTCACCCTGGTACGGCGGCACCAGCGCGGTGAACCGCGTGTGGTCGTCCACGGTGACGATCGTCGGGATGCCGGCGGCGTTGCAGACGTTCTGGTCGTCCTCGCCGAACGCCGGGGCGAGGTGGACGATCCCGGTGCCGTCCTCGGTGGTCACGAAGTCCGCGCCGAGCACCTGGTAGGCGTTCTCGCCGGCCTGCTCGACGAGGAAGTCGAACAGCGGCGTGTAGCGGCGTCCGGCCAGGTCGCGGCCGTACACGGTGCCGAGGAGCTCGTAGCCCTCCAGCTCCTTGGCGTACGCGGCCAGCCGCGCCGCGCCGACCACGTACCGCTGGCCCTCGCGTTCCAGCACCGCGTACTCGATGTCCGGGCCGACGGCGAGCGCCAGGTTCGACGGCAGCGTCCACGGCGTGGTCGTCCAGACGCCGAGCTTGACCGGCCCGCGCACCGGCTCCGGGGCGGACTCGTCGGCGGTCAGCCCGAACCACACGGTCAACGTCGGGTCGTGCCGGTCCCGGTAGACGTCGTCCATCCGGGTCTCGGTGTTCGACAGCGGCGTCTCGCACCGCCAGCAGTACGCGAGCACCCGGAAGCCCTCGTAGACCAGGCCCTTGTCGTGCAGGGTCTTGAAGGCCCACATGACGCTTTCCATGTAGTCCAGGTCGAGAGTCTTGTAGTCGTTGGCGAAGTCGACCCACCGGGCCTGGCGGGTGACGTACCGCTCCCAGTCCTGGGTGAACTCCAGCACCGAGGCGCGGCAGGCCTCGTTGAACCGGGCCACGCCGAGGTCGAGGATCTCCGCCTTGCTGGTGATGCCGAGCTGCTTCTCGGCCACCACCTCGGCGGGCAGGCCGTGGCAGTCCCAGCCGAACCGCCGCTCGACGTGCCGGCCGCGCATCGTCTGGTAGCGCGGCACCACGTCCTTGACGTACCCGGTGAACAGGTGGCCGTAGTGCGGCAGGCCGTTGGCGAACGGCGGGCCGTCGTAGAAGACGTACTCGTTCTCGCCGTTCCGGCCGGCCTCGCGGGCCTCGACGGAGGCCTCGAAGGTCTTGTCGGCCGTCCAGTGCTCCAGGACCCGGCGCTCGACCGCGGGCAGGTCCGGGCTCGCCGGGACACCGGCGGCGGTCGGGTCGTGCAACGGATAGGCCATCGGGGGTCGCTCTCCTCAGCAGCTCACTGTCGTGGTCTGCGAGGACGAGCCTTGACCGGTACGCCTCGACGGCGCGCCGGGCCGGGCCCGCGGTACCACCCCGCTTGGCGGTCAAGGTGCGACCGCCCGCTCGTTGGCCGGCTGTGACGGGCCGGACCCGTCCGGTTCTACTCGGGCGCGGACGCCCTTTCTTCCGGAGGCTCACCGGTGATGGCCGGGTCGACGCCTGTGCGATCCAGGATACTCGACCGGCTTGACGACCCGCCGCCGACTTTCGGCCCGGTACCCTTCCCGGAGTGATCCGGATCCATTCGGATGACGCGACCGTGGCCCGTACCCGACTCGCGGTCAGCGCTCTCTGGGAGCTGCAGACCGGCTTCTGGATGCTGCACCGCAACCCGGACGAGCTGCCGTGGCCGTACACCGAGTGGGCCCGCCAGGCCCGGCGGGTGCTTGCCAGGCTGCCGGCCTCGGCGCCGATCCGGGTCTACCTCGACGCCGGGGCGGACCTGCCGGACTTCCTCAGCCCCATCCCGCCCACCGCCGCGCCGAGCCTGGTCGAGGAACTCACCGCGCTGCGGGAGACCCCGGAGGAGCTGATCGCGGACCACGTGCGCCGGCACTGGCCGGACGGTGGCCCGGAGTGGCTGCGCCCGTACACCACCGTCTCCGAGCATCTGTCGGCGCTGCTCGCCGCCCGGGTGGCGCACCGCCGCCGGGTCGGCCGCCGGGTGCTGTACGGGTTGAAGCCCGCGGGTGTCGCCCTGCTGGGCCTGCTTTCCGACGAGCCCGTCCACGCCATCTCCTGAGCATTCGGCCGTTCCCGAATCCATGGCGACACCGGCCGCCCGTGCCTAGCGTGTTCCGCGTAGCACCGGCGCCGCCCGGTGGCCGCCTCGCGTCGGCCCGGGTCAGTCGGGACACGGCGGGCGGGAACGGTCCGCAGCGTCGACCGAGTCGACACGGGGAGCTGTCCGGCCCGTTCCCGCCACGGCACCGTACCGGCCCCCATGACCACCGTCACAGCGCCGAGGCGTCACGTCGGCTTCTCCCTCCCCGTCGGATCGGTGTCCGACACGAAAGAGAGGTCGATATGCAGAGGGTCAACGCGGCCGAGGTGGCGCCGGAGGCGTACCAGGCGGTGCTGGGGTTGGAGAAGTACGTCCGGACGAACGTCGACCACACGGTGCTGGAACTCGTGAAGCTGCGGGCGTCGATGCTGAACGGCTGCTCGTTCTGCGTGGACATGCACAGCCGGGACGCGCTGGGCGCGGGCGAGTCCAGCCGCCGGCTCTTCGCCGTGGCCGCCTGGCGGGAGGCGCCGTTCTTCGACGAGCGCGAGCGCACGGCGCTGGCGCTCACCGACGCGGTCACCCGGCTCGGCGAGCACGGCGTGACCGACGACGTCTGGGACGCGGCGGCGAAGGTGTGGTCCGAGAAGGAACTCGCGGACCTGGTGATGGCAATCGCCACGATCAACGTGTGGAACCGGATCGCGGTCACCACGCGGACCCAGCCGCCCCTGGAGGTCTGACGCGGGAACGACGACGGCCGGCACGCGGGTTCCGCGTACCGGCCGTGTCGTGTCTGCTCAGCCCAGCGCGGGGAACCAGAGCCCGATCTCGCGCTTGGCGCTGTCGGTGGAGTCGGAGGCGTGCACCAGGTTCTCCCGGTTGGACAGGGAGAGGTCACCCCGGACGGTGCCGGCTGCGGCCTTGCGGCCGTCGGTGCTGCCGATCATGCCCCGGACCACCTCGATCACCTGGTCGCCGGAGAGCACCAGGGCGACCAGCGGCCCACCGGTCATGAACTCCTTCAGCGGCGGGTAGAACGGCTTGTCCACGTGCTCGGCGTAGTGCTGGTCGGCGAAGTCGCCGTCCAGCGTCCGCGTCTCCATCGCGTCGATCCGCAGCCCCTTGCGCTCGAAGCGGGAGATGATCTCGCCGACCAGCCCGCGACGGACCGCGTCGGGCTTGATCAGTACGAGCGTGCGCTCGGCCGGGCTGGTGCTGGACACGCTGGGTTCCTCCTGTGCGCGGAAGCCGGTCGATCTGGGTACGGTCAGCCTAGCGACCCGGTCCCGGCGCCGGCGCGGCGGCCGGTCCTTCCCCCGGCCGCCGATCCGGCCTAGCCTGGCCCTGACCCCGGGAGGTCCACTGTGGCGAATGGCGGGAGCCGACCCATCGCACCGGTACGCAAGCTGATCGGCGCGGTCCTGGGCACCGTGGCCGTTTTCATGATCCTTTTCGGCCTCGGCATGCCGAGCTGGGCCATCGTCGCGCTCGGTGTCGCGTTGCTGGTGCTGTCGATCGCGCTGGCCACGGTGCGCGGGGGCGGTCGCACGTGGGTGGTCGGCGAGGGCCACGTGCACAGCGCCTCCGAGCCACCCACCCAGTACGCCTTCGGCCGCTGCGAGCTGCAACTGGTGATCGACGCACCCGGGCTGCCGCCCCGGTCGAAGAAGATCATCGAGCCCCGGGTGCCGGTCGCCAAGTGGCCGTCGCTGGGCCAGGCCCTGCCGATCCGGGTGGCCCTCGACGACCAGCGCCACGTGCGGGTCCTCTGGGACGAGGTGCCCACCCACGCGGAGACCGCCGCCGGCGTCGCCGACCTCCCCCCGGAGTACACGGGCGCGGAGCCGGTCGAGGAGGTGCTCATCGCGCAGGAGGCGCCGCCGTGGGCGGGCCGGGCGCCGGACGACGACTTCCGCGACCCGCTGGCTCCGGACCCCCTGGACGACCTGGGAGCCCCGCCCGAGGAGCGCGAGCCGGTGGTGCTGCACCAGCGCCCCGGCGAACCGGTGGTGCTGGAGGGCACGCTCGTCGAGCCGGGCGGTGGGGGCACGTTGCCGCGCCGGGCCACGCCGACGCCCCGGTCCCCCGCCGAGGAGCAGTTCGACCCGCCCACCGCCGGCTTCGCGCCCTCGGGCCCGGCGGACCCGTACGAAGGCCCGGCGGACCCGTTCGGGCCGGCGACCGACCGGTACGACACGCCGCCGGGTGACCCGTTCGACAGCCCGACATCGGACGGCCCGTTCGACCCCACCGTGCCCGTGGAGACGATCGACGCGACGCCGAGCGCGGCACCGACCGCCGAACGCCGCCTCCGCGTGCCGGCACCGTCGGAGCCGCTCGACCCGCTCGACCCGCTCGACCCGTTCGACCCGCTCGACCCGCTGGACCTGCCGCTGGACGATCCCGCGACGGCGCGCGACGAGGCGCCGGAGAGCGGAGTCGGCGCGGAGGACCTGGACGAGGCGATCTTCGGGCGGCAGCCCGGTGCGGGCGCCGACCCGGAGGGCGCCGGTGAGCCGGACCCACCGATCGCGGGTGTCGGCGTGACGCTGCTCGTCACCGACCTGACCCGCTCGCTGAGCTTCTACCGGGACCTGGGCTTCACCGAGGTGGACCGGGGCGCCGGCAACGCCGTCCTCGCCTCCGGAGCGACCCGGCTGGTGCTGCGTGAGGTCACCGAGGCGGTCCCGGTGAGCCGGCGGCTGGTGCACGTCAACCTCGAGGTGGACGACATCGAGGCCGCGTACGGCCGGCTGCGCGGCTCGGGCGTCCGCTTCACGTACGCCCCCCGGGTGGTGAACCGGGGCACGAAGCTGGAGGTCTGGGCGGCGGCCTTCCGCGACCCGGACGGCCACGGCATCGCCCTCACCCAGTGGCGCGAGCGCGCCGACGCCTGACGAGCGCCCGTTCGCGCCGCCGGAGCCGCTCGGGTCCGGCGGCGCGAACGGTTCAGCCCAGGATCACCCGGCGCACGTGCAGGGCGTACGCCCACACCAGAGCGAAGATGACGCCCAGGGCGAACAGCGACCAGTGCAGCAGGCCGGCCAGCAGGAGCAGGCCCTGCAGCACGGTGCCGGCGTTCCAGACCCACGGCCGCCGCATCGTCCCGGCCAGCAGCACCGCCGCCACCGCCAGGGCCACGACCACGCCGACGGCGGCGCCGCTCAGGTCACCGCCGAGCACCCGGATCGGCTGGATCGCGAGCAGCAGCACCAGCGCCTCCAGCACCAGCGTGCCGGCGCCCAGCCCGCGTACCGCCCGCTCGGGGTCGCGCAGACCGGACCGCCGCTGCGGCCCGCCCGGCGTACCGGCGTCGGGTCCGCTCGTACGCTCGGTGCCGTCCGCCGGCTCCCGCTCCGGACCGGTCATTTCTTCAGCAGCCGGCGGGCGTCGGCCACGGTCACCACCGACCCGGTGACGATGACGCCGACCCCGGACAGCTCACCGGGAACGTCCTCCTCGGCCAGGGCGACCGCCGCCTCGATGGCGTCCGGCATCTCCTCGGCCACCTCGACCCGCTCGGGCCCGAACACCTCGGCGGCGAGGTCCGCCAGCTCCCCGATCGGCATCGCGCGGGGTGAGCTGTTCCGGGTGACCACGATCTGGTCGACCACGGGTTCCAGCAGTTCCAGAAGGCTGGGCGCGTCCTTGTCGGCGAGCACCCCCACCACCGCGACGAGCTTGCTGAACGCGAACTCCTCCTGCAGGGCGGCGACCGTCGCGGCCATACCGTGCGGGTTGTGCGCCCCGTCGAGCAGGATCGTCGGTGCGGTCCGGACCTTCTCCAGCCGGCCCGGCGAGCTGGCCGCGGCGAAGCCCTCCCGCACCGTCTCCACGTCGAGCTGCCGCTTCGTGCCGGCCCCGAGGAACGCCTCCACCGCAGCGAGGGCCACCGCCGCGTTCTGCGCCTGGTGCGCGCCGTGCAGCGGTACGAAGATCTCCTCGTACACCCCGCCGAGCCCCTGGAGGGTGAGTACCTGCCCGCCGACGGCGACCGCGCGGCGCATGACCCCGAACTCGGAGCCCTCCCGGGCGATGGTGGCACCCACCTCGGCACAGCGTTCCAGGATCGGCCGGGCCGCCTCGTCGTCCTGTGCGGCGGAGATGACGGTGGCACCCTTGTGGATGATCCCCGACTTCGCCAGCGCGATGTCCTGGAGGGTGTCGCCCAGGAACTCGGTGTGGTCCAGGCCGATCGGGGTCAGCACCGCCACCCCGGCCTGGATGACGTTGGTGGCGTCCTCGGCGCCGCCGAGCCCCACCTCGACCACGGCCACGTCGACCGGCGCGTCGGCGAACGTCGCGAACGCCAGCGCCGTGGTCATGTCGAAGTACGTCAGCGGCTCGGCGGACCGCTCGTCCACCAGTGCGGCCAGCGGCGCGACCTCCCGGTACGTGGCGGTGAACCGCTCCTCGCCCACCGGCTCGCCGTCCAGGCTGATCCGCTCCCGGACGGTCTCCAGGTGCGGGCTGGTGTAGCGACCCGTGTGCAGCCCGAAGGCCCGCAGCAGCGAGTCGATCATCCGGGCGGTGGAGGTCTTGCCGTTGGTGCCGGTCAGGTGGATCGACGGGTACGCCCGCTGCGGGCTGCCCAGCAGGTCGAGCAGGGACTCGATCCGGTCCAGCTCGAAGACCATGCGGGTGAACCCCCGGCCGGCCAGCTCGGCCTCGACGGCGGCGAAATCGGTGCGGTCGGTCACGAGGGAAGCGCCTCCAGAGCGGCGTCGATGCGGGCGAGGTCGGCCTCGGCGGTGGCGAGCCGGTCCCGGATCTTGGCGACCACCGGCTCCGGTGCCTTGCCGACGAAGGCCGGGTTGTCGAGCTTCGCCCGGGCTTGCGCGGCCTCCTTCTCGGCCGCCGCGCGGTCCTTGGTGAGGCGGGCGCGCTCGGCGGCCACGTCGATCGAGCCCCGGGTGTCCAGGGCGACGGTGACGTCACCGGCGACGGCGAGAGTGGCGCTGGCCTGGAAGTCGTCCCCGGCCGCGTCCAGCCGGACCAGCGACCGGATCAGCGGTTCGTGCGCGCCGATCCCCGCGCCGGTCAGCCCGCCCAGCCGGGCGGACACCCGCTGCGTGGGCCGCAGCCCCTGGTCGGAGCGGAACCGGCGGATCTCGGTGACGACCCGCTGCACGGTGCCCACCTCAGCCTCCGCGGCGTCGTCGACGAGCGTACGGTCGACGACCGGCCAGGCAGCCGTCATGACCGTCTCGCCGCCGGTGAGGGCGATCCACAGCTCCTCGGTGACGAACGGGATGACCGGGTGCAGCAGCCGCAGCAGCTGGTCCAGCACGTGACCGAGCACCCGGCGGGTGGCGTCGGCGGCGGGGCCGCCCTCGGCGAGCACCGGCTTGCTCAGCTCCACGTACCAGTCACAGACGTCGTCCCACGCGAAGTGGTAGAGCAGGTCGCAGACCTTCGCGAACTCGTACGCCTCGAACTGCTCGTCCACCTCGGCGGTGACGTGCGCCAGCCGGGACAGGATCCACCGGTCGACGGTCGACAGCTGGTCGGCGGCCGGCAATTCCCCCTCGGTGTGCGCGCCGTTCAGCAGCGCGAACCGGGTGGCGTTCCAGAGCTTGTTGCAGAAGTTGCGGGAGCCCTGGCACCACTCCTCGCTGACCGGCACGTCCCCGCCGGGGTTGGCGCCCCGGGCCAGCGTGAACCGGGTCGCGTCGGCGCCGAAGCGGTCGATCCAGTCCAGCGGGTCGACGACGTTGCCGAACGACTTGGACATCTTCTTGCCGTGCTCGTCGCGGACCATCCCGTGCAGGGCGACCACGTCGAACGGCGGCTGCCCGTCCATCGCGTACAGGCCGAACATCATCATCCGGGCGACCCAGAAGAAGAGGATGTCGTAGCCGGTCACCAGCACGCTGGTCGGGTAGAACGTCGCCAGTTCCGGCGTGCGCTCCGGCCAGCCGAGGGTGGAGAACGGCCACAGGCCGCTGGAGAACCAGGTGTCGAGGACGTCCTCGTCCTGGTGCCAGCCCTCACCGGTCGGCGGCTGCTCGTCGGGGCCGACGCAGACGATCTCGCCGGCCGGGCCGTACCACACCGGGATGCGGTGGCCCCACCACAGCTGACGCGAGATGCACCAGTCGTGCATGTTGTCGACCCAGGCGAAGTAGCGCTTGGCAAGCTCCGCCGGCTCGATCGCGACCCGGCCGTCGCGCACCGCGTCACCGGCGGCCTTCGCCAGGGGGGTGGTGTTCACGAACCACTGGAGCGACAGCCGCGGCTCCACGGTGGTCCGGCAGCGCGAGCAGTGCCCGACCGCGTGCACGTACGGCCGCTTCTCGGCCACGACCCGGCCCTGCTCCCGCAGCGCGGCGACGATCGCCGGGCGGGCCTCGAACCGGTCCAGGCCCTGGAACGGACCGTGCGCGGTGATCACACCGCGCTCGTCCATGACGGTGAGCGAGGGCAGCTCGTGTCGCTGGCCGATCTCGAAGTCGTTCGGGTCGTGCGCCGGGGTCACCTTGACCATGCCGGTGCCGAACGTGGGGTCGA
This sequence comes from Micromonospora sp. NPDC049799, assembly GCF_040656655.1. Classification (NCBI taxonomy): domain Bacteria; kingdom Bacillati; phylum Actinomycetota; class Actinomycetes; order Micromonosporales; family Micromonosporaceae; genus Micromonospora; species Micromonospora sp. NPDC049799. The sequence goes on along the minus strand of NZ_JBFAMU010000098.1, from coordinate 1,739 downwards.
CGTGCTCGTCGCCCACGATCGGGATGCGCCGCCCGGTCAGCGGCACCTCGACCTCGGTGCCGATGAGGTGCTTGTACCGCTCGTCGTCGGGGTGCACCGCCACGGCGGTGTCGCCGAGCATCGTCTCGGCCCGGGTGGTGGCGACCACGACGTCGTCGCTGTAGCGGATCGAGACGAGCTCGCCCTCGTCGTCGGTGTGCTCGACCTCGATGTCCGACAGTGCCGTCAGGCAGCGCGGGCACCAGTTGATGATCCGGTTCGCCCGGTAGATCAGCCCGTCGTCGTAGAGCTTCTTGAACATGGTCTGGACGGCCCGGGACAGGCCCTCGTCCATCGTGAAGCGCTCCCGCTCCCAGTCGACGGAGTCGCCCAGGCGCCGCATCTGGCCGAGGATCGCGCCGCCGGACTCGGCCTTCCACTGCCAGACCCGCTCGACGAACTTCTCCCGGCCGAGGTCGTGCCGGGACAGGCCCTGGCCGGCGAGCTGCCGCTCCACGACGTTCTGGGTGGCGATACCGGCGTGGTCCATGCCGGGCAGCCACAGCGCCTCGTAGCCCTGCATCCGCTTACGCCGCACGAGGGCGTCCTGGACGGTGTGGTCGAGCGCGTGGCCCATGTGCAGCGAGCCGGTGACGTTCGGCGGCGGGATGACGATGGTGAACGGGGGCTTGTCGGTGTCCGCCGACGCCCGGAAGCGACCGTCGGCTGCCCACTGCTCGTACCGTCGCTGCTCTACCTCGCCGGGCTGGTACTGGCCGGCAAGGGTCGGGGCGTCGGGGCGTCGGGCATCCAGTCTCTCGGTCACCCTGAAAGTCTACGGAGGGCTTCCCGGGACCCGACGTGCGCCACCTGCCATTCGCGTACGGTGTCGGCTATGTCCGACGCACATCTCACCGAGCGCCCGGTCGACGACGACCAGGATCCGATCGACCTGACCGACGAGCCGATCCGGCTGAGCAACCGGAACCCCGGAGCGGCGGAGGACGAACGGCCGAGCCGGTCACGACGTCGTCGGGTGGCCTGGGCGACGGCCGCGTTGGTGGGCATCGTCGGCGCGGGCACGATCGGCGCCGCCGGGTGGCGGGTGGCTCAGCAGAAGGACGCGGAGATCGCCCAGCCGGAGCGCGCCGCGGGACTGACCCGGGACGACAGCGACCGGGCCCGCAGCACCGCCGACTACCTGCGCAGCGGCTTCGCCGCCGACATCGACCTGGACCGCAGCTTCGGCACCGTCTACCGCGATCCGGCCGACGCGCGCCGGTCGGTGCTCGTCTTCGGTGGCACGACCCTGCTGTGGCAGCCGGAGCGGGACCTGGACAGTCTCTTCGGCCTGATGGCGGACGAGACGGGCCGGGTCACCGCCCTGCGCGAGGTTCCCGCCGGCGAGCTGGGTGGCGTGATGAAGTGCGGCACGACCAGCGGCGAGGGCGGCGACTTCGCCGTCTGTGGCTGGGCCGACCACGGCAGCGTCGTGATGGCCATGTTCCCCGGCCGCTCGGTCGACGAGGCCGGCGGCCTGCTGAGGACCATGCGCGAGCAGATGCAGTCCCGTCCCTAACGGCTCCGGGTGTACGTCGCCGCTGGCGCCCTGCGGAAAGGGTGGAAACGCGTTCAGGGCCACCCAGAATTGGGTGGCCCTGAACGGGAAGATTGTCCGGCGGTGTCCTACTCTCCCACACCCTCCCGGGTGCAGTACCATCGGCGCTGGAGGGCTTAGCTTCCGGGTTCGGAATGTGACC
>NZ_JBFAMU010000097.1:0-13812 GCF_040656655.1 Micromonospora sp. NPDC049799 | reverse complement strand
GCGCTGGGCCTGCAGGGCATCGCCACGTGGTTCGCCGCGGCCGCCGCCGACGTGCGCGCGGCCGGCATCGACCGGGCCGGCCTCCAGCGCCGCAACCGCCGGCACGTCGCGCTCGGCGAGTGGGCGCAGCGCCGTGGGTACGTCCGGGAGGCCGACCGGGCCGCCTGGCGCGAACGGTCGATCGGCTTCTTCACCGACCACTCGGTCGACCTGCTGCTCACCCCGGCGTTGGCCACCGCCCCACCGGAGGCGGCCGGCTGGTGGGGCCGGTCCTGGCGGGCGAACATGGTCACCAACATCCGGTACGCCCCGTACGCGGCGCCGTGGAACATCGCCGGCCTGCCGGCCATCGTGGTCCCGGTGGGGCGCCGTCCCGACGGGCTGCCGGTGGCGGTGCAACTGGTCGGTCCGCCCGGCTCGGAGCTGCTGCTCCTCGGCGTCGCCGGCCAGTTCGAGATGGAGGCCCCCTGGGCCCGGCACGCCCCCGGCTACCCCCGCGTCCCCACTCCCATCTCCTGATCGGTGGCGTCGCCGCCGGTCGCCCCGGCGGCGGGTGGCACGATCGGGGCATGACGGAACTGGTCGGCCTGGACGACGTACGCGCCGCGCGTGAGCTGCTCGCGGGCGTCGTCCGTACCACCCCATTGGAGCCCTCCCGGCCGCTGAGCGCGCAGTTGGGGGGCCCGGCCTGGCTCAAGTGCGAGAACCTGCAACGGGCCGGCTCCTACAAGGTGCGCGGCGCGTACGTGCGGATCTCCCGGCTGTCGGAGGCGGAGCGGGCCGGTGGCGTGGTGGCCGCGAGCGCCGGCAACCACGCGCAGGGGGTGGCGCTCGCTGCCGGTCTGGTCGGTACGCACGCCACCGTCTTCATGCCGGTGAACGCGCCGCTGCCGAAGGTCGCGGCCACCAAGGGGTACGGCGCGCGCGTCGAACTGGTCGGCAACACGGTCGACGAGTCGCTGGTCGCGGCGCAGACGTTCGCCGAGCGGACCGGTGCGGTGCTGATCCACCCCTTCGACCATCCCGACGTGATCGCCGGTCAGGGCACGGTGGCGCTGGAGATCCTCGAACAGTGCCCCGACGTGAAGACGATCATCACCGGGGTGGGCGGCGGTGGCCTGGTGTCCGGCATCGCGGTGGTGGCGAAGGCGCTGCGCCCCGACGTCCGCGTGGTGGGCGTGCAGGCGGCCAGCGCCGCGGCCTTCCCACCCTCACTGGTGGCCGGCGAGCCGGTACGCCTCCCGGCGTTCAGCACGATCGCCGACGGCATCGCGGTCGGGCGGCCGGGGGAGCTGACCTTCACCCACGTCCGCAAGCTCGTCGACGAGGTGGTGACGGTCTCCGAGGAGGACATCTCCCGGGCGCTGCTGATGCTGCTGGAGCGCGGCAAGCAGGTGGTCGAGCCAGCCGGCGCGGTCGGTGTGGCCGCGCTGCTGGCCGGCGCGGTGGAGGTGGAGGCCCCGGTCGTGGCGGTGCTCTCCGGCGGCAACATCGACCCGCTGCTGATGATGCGGGTCATCGAGCACGGCCTCGCCGCCGCCGGTCGCTACCTCCGGGTCACGGTGCGCTGCACGGACCGGCCGGGCCAGCTCGCGTCGCTGCTCAGCGAGATCGCCGAGCTTCGGGCGAACGTGGTGGACGTGGAGCACCAGCGGGCCAACCCGCACCTGCGACTGGGCGAGGTGGAGGTCGCGCTGTCGGTGGAAACCCGCGGCGTGGAGCACTCGGACACGCTGATCAGCGCCCTGCGGGCGAGCGGCTACCAGGTGGTCTTCGCGGCCGAGGCGTGACACCGGTCGGTGTCACGCCTCGGTCCTCGATGTCGCACGTCGCGTGCTCCGCTCCGACCGGCTCGGCCGGTCGAACGCCCGGAGGCGGGACTCAGCCGGAGAACGGCTCGAAGCCGACCACGGTCACCTTGATGTCCGCGCCGCTGGGGGCGGTGTAGGTGCAGGTCTGGCCGGGACGGCAGTGCAGGATCGCCTTGCCCAGCGCCGACTCCGGGCTGTAGACCGTCAGGTCGGTGGTCGACGAGATCTCCCGGGAACCGAGCAGGAAGGTCTCGGTGTCGTCCTTGTCGTCGTCGAAGTAGATCGTCACGACCATGCCGGGCGCCACGGTGTCGGCGGTGGGGGCCTCGCCGACCTGGGCGGTGCGGAGCAGCTCCTTCAGGTAGAGGATGCGACCCTCGGCCTTGCCCTGCTCCTCGCGGGCGGCGTGGTAGCCACCGTTCTCCCGCAGGTCGCCCTCCTCGCGCCGGGCGTTGATCTCGGCCGCGATGACCGGCCGGTTGGCGATCAGCTCGTCGAGCTCAGCCTGGAGGCGGTTGAACGCGTCCTGGGACAGCCAGGTGGCGGGCGCCTCGTTGCCAGTGGACACAGGCGTTCTCCTCATATGTGCGTGCTGGCTGACAGGTGAAGTTCCAAGTTACCAGTGCCGTACGACACAGGTTGCCGGTGATCAAGCGCCCGGTCCGGTCAGTCGGCGGGCCGGCAGCGCAGGACCTCGCCGATGAACGCGCGGCCACTGGTCGCCAGGCGGTGCCGCGTGGTGACGTGCCGCTGCCCGGGCGACGCGGTCACGGTCACCTGTTCCAGGCCGACCTGAGCGCCGGCGCGGTCCCGGGCCCGCAGCACGCACACGGCCCGGCCGCCCTCCGGCACGGTCACCCGGAAGTCGACCAGCACCTGCTCGTCGGTGATCTCCGTGTAGGTGATCACCTCGGCCCGGTAGGTCGGATCGCCGTACTGCTGGTAGAGCCGGAGGCTGACCACGCCCAGCGCCGCCACCAGCGCGACCGCGAGCAGCGCGACCAGCAGCGGACGGCGGCGGCCGGGCTGCCGGCGACGGCCGTAACGGCCGGGCGGGAATACCGGCGCGTCCGTTCCGGTTGTGGCGTGCGTCTCGGTCACCGGCGGGTATCTCCTGGCGTTGTTGTCGGCTGGATCGGCAAGAATGGCAGAGTTCCATTCTCCCAGCCGGCCCTGCTGTCAAGCATGACAGGTCGGCGCCGGCAGGTCCGGGCACGGGGCAGGATTACGGCAGGTCAGCCGGGCGGTCCGGGGGTGTGACCGCCGGCGGGCAGAGACGAGGAGCGCCAAAGGTGGCAGAGCGACTGCGACTCATGGCCGTGCACGCGCATCCGGACGACGAGTCCAGCAAGGGTGCCGCTACCACCGCCAAGTACGTGGCCGAGGGCGTGGACGTCCTCGTGGTGACGTGCACCGGGGGAGAGCGCGGAAGTGTGCTCAACCCGAAGATGGATCGACCGGACGTGTGGGCCAACATCGGGGAGATCCGTCGCGCCGAGATGGACGCCGCCCGCGCCATCCTCGGCGTCGAGCAGGCATGGCTGGGCTTCGTCGACTCGGGGCTGCCCGAGGGTGACCCGCTGCCGCCGCTGCCCGAGGGCTGCTTCGCCCTCCAGACGGTCGAGGACGCGGCGGGGCCGCTGGTGCGCCTGATGCGGCAGTTCCGTCCGCACGTCGTCACCACGTACGACGAGGAGGGCGGTTACCCGCATCCCGACCACATCATGACGCACAAGATCAGCGTCGAGGCGTTCGAGGCGGCGGGTGACCCGGAGCGCTACCCGGACCTCGGGGAGCCGTGGCAGCCGCTCAAGCTCTACTACGACATCGGGTTCTCCAAGGGCAAGATCATGGCCCTGCACGAGGGGATGCTCGCCGCCGGCCTGGAGTCGCCGTACGGGGAGTGGATCAAGCGGTGGGAGGACCGGCCGGACAAGGGCCCGCGCATCACCACCCGCGTCGAGTGCGCCGACTACTTCCCGGTCCGGGACGACGCCCTGCGCGCCCACGCCACCCAGATCGACCCGGACGGCTTCTGGTTCCACGTGCCGATGGACCTCCAGCGGCGGGCCTGGCCGACGGAGGACTTCGAGTTGGTCCGGTCGCTGGTCGACAGTCCGCTGCCGGAGTCGGACCTCTTCGCCGGTGTGCGCGAGACGGCCCATGCCCGCTGACCGGGCACGGGGCTACTCTGGTCTCCAACCGCACATCGGAGGAACACCATGCTGACCGCGACCCAGGTGCTCGCCCAGAACAACTTCGGGGACACCCGCACGGGCGGGCTGGCGGGGCCGATGGGCCTGTTCCTCATCCTGCTCCTGGCGACCGCCACCATCCTGCTGATCCGCAACATGAACGCCCGGCTCCGCCGGCTGCCCGACCGGTTCCCGCAGGAGCCGCAGTCGACCGACCACACCAGGGCCGACGCGGCAGTCGGTGATCCGACAGACGGCATGGAAAAGCAGGATTCATCCTCGAACGCACCCGACGGGCGTCAGCAGCACCGGAACGGCTAGTCCGGCCATGAATCACGTCGAACCCGGTGGTCGCCCCCTGTTGCGGCCACCGGGTTTGGCTTAGCCTTCCGCCGGGGGGACCAGAAGTCCCCGAGCCGTGCGCGGAAGGGGGCGCCGATGACCGTCACAGCAGCGGCGGCTCGTCGTACCTCCGGACGGCCGGCGGCAGGAGGGGCTCGGTGACCTCCGCCGGGGCCGGCGAACCCTGGCGGGAGGTGCCCGGCGTCCGGGCTCGACTGCTCCTGCTCACCGCCGCGGTCACGCTGACCGCCCTGGTCGCCTCCGCGCTCGGTGCGACCCTGCCGACCGGTCTCCCGGCGGACGACCCGCTGGGCGGGCCGGCCCGCTTCGGTCTCGCCGTCGGCGTCGTCGCCCTCGCCCAACTGGCCCGACTGCGGTTCCGCACCTCCGCCGGCCTGGTGAGCATCACCTGGGGCGAGGCCGCCCTCATCGTCTGCCTCTACCTGGCGCCGGCGGGCTGGCTTCCCGCGGCGACCCTGTGCGGCGCCGGGCTCGCCTGGGCCGCCATGTCGATGTTCTCCGACCGCCGGCCGGTGTGGGAGACCGTCCGGATCGCGGCCTCGCTGTCGGCCGCCACCGCGCTCGCCGTCGCGGTCACCAGCGCGCTGGGTCGGCCGCTGCTCACCCCGCCCACCCCGGCCCTCGCGCTCGCGCTGCTCGCCGGCTGCGTCGCGTACCTCCTCGTCAGCGCCCTGCTGGGCGCCGGCACGCTGGCCCTGCGGTACGGCGTACCCGTCGGGCCCCTCATGCTCGCGGCGCTGCGCGGCAAGCTGCTCATGTTCGTCGGCAACGTCGCGGTCGGCGTGGTCGTGGTCGCGCTGCTGGAACTGGACGCGCGCTGGCTGCTGCTGCTCCCGCCGCCGCTCTGGCTGCTCCAGCAGACCTACCGGCACCGGCTCCGGGCCGACCAGGAACGGCGGGCCTGGCGGGCCTTCGCCGACGCGACCGCCGCGCTCAACCAGCTCGACGAGCGAGGGGTCGCGACCGCCGCCGTGACCGGCGCGCTGGCCCTGTTCCACGCCGAACTGGTCGAGGTGGACGTGGCGCGCGGCGAGGGCCGGTGGCGGCGTTACCGGGGCGATCCGAGCGGCCAGGTCGTCGACCGCGAGGTCGGTCCGCCCGCCGTCGACGAACCGGCGGAGTACGAGCTGGTCCGCGCCCTCACCGTGGGTGCCACACAGGTGGGGGCGCTGCGCGTACGCCTGCCCCGGTCGTCGCCGCCGACGCCCCGCGAGCACGACGCGGTGGCCGCGTTCGGCGACGCCCTCGCCGCCGCCCTGCACGACGCCGCGACCCACCGGGAGCTGCGGCTGGTAACCGCCCGGTCGTCGTACGAGGCGGTGCACGACCCGCTGACCGGGCTGGTCAACCGCGCGGCGATGCTCGGCAAGGGCGACCAGACGCTGCGGCAGCTCGCCCACGACCACCCGGTGGCCCTCCTGCTGCTCGACATCGACCAGTTCAAGGAGGTCAACGACACCCTCGGGCACGCGGCCGGCGACCAGCTGCTGCGACTGACCGCGAGCCGCCTGGGTGTCCTGGCCCGCACCGGCGACCTGCTGGGGCGGCTGGGCGGCGACGAGTTCGCCCTGCTGCTCACGTCGGTCCCGGTGATCGGCGACCGCACGGCACCGATGGCGTACGCGCTGCGCCAGGCCCGTGAGATCGCCGAGCGGCTCGCCGCCCCCACCGAGGTGGCCGGGGTGCGGATGTCGGTCGAGGTCTCCGTCGGGGTGGTCGTCGCCGACGCGGGCACCGCCGACATGACCGAGCTGCTGCGCCGGGCCGACATCGCCATGTACCAGGCCAAGGAGGGCGGCGGCAGCGTCGCCGCGTACGACGCGGCCCGGGACGCGGCCAGCACCGACCAGCTGGCGCTGCTCGCGGAGCTGCGGGAGGCACTGGCCGCCGACGACCAACTGGTGCTGGCGCTCCAGCCCGCCGTGGACCTGGCCACCGGGGCGCCGACCGGTGTGGAGGCCCTGATCCGGTGGCGGCATCCGCGCCGGGGCTGGCTCGGCCCGCACGACTTCATCCGCCCGGTGGAGAACAGCGAGCAGCTCGGCACGTTCACGCGGTACGTGCTGGACAAGGCGCTGGCGGTCGCCGCGGGGTGGGCCCGGGACGGCGTGGACGTGCCGATCTCGGTGAACCTCTCGGCCCGCAGCCTGCTCGACCCGAAGCTCCCGACGGACATCGCGGACGCGCTGCGCCGGCACCAGGTGCCGCCGGGCCGGCTGGTCCTGGAGATCACCGAGACCGTGGTGATGAGCGAGCTGGAGGTCATCGACGAGGTGCTCGCCACGCTCAGGTCGATGGGTGTGCAGCTCGCGGTCGACGACTTCGGCACCGGCTTCTCGTCGCTGACGTTCCTCACCCGGATCGCGGTGGACGAGTTGAAGGTCGACCGTTCCTTCGTGATCCGGATGGCCGACTCGCCGGAGGCGGCGGCGATCGTCCGGACGACCGTGGGTCTCGCTCAGGAGCTGGGGCTGCGCGTCGTGGCCGAGGGCGTGGAGACGGCCGAGCAGCGGTCCGTGCTGGCCGAGCTGGGCTGCACCGCCGCCCAGGGCTACCACTTCTTCAAGCCCATGCCGGCCGACAAGATCGGTGCGGTCCTCGGCACCCTCCTCGATGAGGCCCGCCCCAACGTCTTCCCCCTCCGCGCCGACGGCGCCAGCTGACCAGGGGAGGGGTGCGCTGCGGTACCGGAGCCGCACGGGACAGCGAGCAGCCGGGTCGTCCCATACCCTCGTGGCAATCGATCAGTCTCGTCAGTCCATCTTCGGGGGAGGACCACGTGACGCGTTCCTGGCGGCGAGCCCTGCTCGCCGTAGCCCTGTCCGTGGCCACCGGCACCGCCGGTCTGGCCGTCACGACGCCCGCCGCGGCGGAGCCGCCCAGCGGTCCCGCCTCGGGCACCTTCACCCTGAGCGGCGACCCGGACGATCCGGTGACCCGGGGAGAGTCCTTCTCCGTCACCACCGCGACGGCGGCCCTCTACGGCAGCCTCTTCGACGCACGGGTCGAGGTGACCGATCCGGCCACCGGCACCTCCTTCTACCTGGTCCTGGCCTCCGGCGCCGGTCCGCTGGAGCCCGGCACCTACACCGGCGCCACCGCCTGGCCCTACCAGGAGGGCACCCCGGGCATGGTCCTGAACAGCAGCAACGGCGGTTGCAACGGTGACCTGCTCGGGTCGTTCACCATCCAGAGCTTCCGGGTCGGTCCGTACAACTACGTGGAACAGTTGGACGCCACCTTCGAGCAGCGCTGCTCCGGCGGGGACGCCGCGGCCCGGGGCGAGGTGCACCTGACCAACCCGCCGGCCCCGCCGCTGCTGAATCCACAGGTGACGGTGGCGGAGGCCGGCACGATCGCCATGCCGAACGGTCCGGTGACCGTGCAGGGCACACTGACCTGTGGCCAGGCGGCGTGGGTGTCGGTGGACGCCAACGTGCAGCAGGCGGGACGTGTTGTCTGGTTCGAGGGCGTCTGGGTGCAGTGCGTGCCGGGCGAGGCGGTGCCCTGGACGGCCACGAGGGCTTCACTCGACGGGGTACGGCTCCGGCCGGGCGACGCGCTGGTCCAGTTGCGGGTCCAGGGCCGCGACCCGTTCTATGACAAGTCCGTCGAGGTGGTCCCGCCGCCGTTCCCGGTGCGGCTGGTCACCGCCTGATCGCCACGCTCCGGACACCGGCGGGCCGGGGGAGGCGTCTCCCGGCCCGCCGTGGCCACTCCGGCGGCGTGCGCGCAGCGTGGCCGATATGGTCGGCGGGTGAACCGACTCGCTGACGCCACGAGCCCGTACCTGCTCCAGCACGCCGACAACCCGGTCGACTGGTGGCCCTGGTGCGACGAGGCGTTCGCCGAGGCGAAGCGGCGGGACGTGCCCGTGATCATCTCCGTGGGCTATGCGGCCTGTCACTGGTGCCACGTCATGGCGCACGAGTCGTTCGAGAACGAGCACGTCGGCGCCCTGATGAACGACGACTTCGTGTGCATCAAGGTGGACCGGGAGGAGCGCCCGGACGTCGACGCCGTCTACATGACCGCCACGCAGGCGATGACCGGGCAGGGCGGCTGGCCCATGACCGTCTTCGCCACGCCGGACGGCACCCCCTTCTTCTGCGGCACCTACTTTCCCCGGGAGAACTTCGTCCGCCTGCTGCAGTCCGTCGCCACCGCCTGGCGCGACCAGCGCGAGGCGGTGCTCAAGCAGGGGTCCGCCGTGGTCGAGGCGATCGGCGGTGCCCAGGCCGTGGGCGGCCCCACCGCACCGCTCGACGCCGCCGTGCTCGACGCGGCGGCCGAGCAGCTCTCCCGCGAGTACGACGCGGCGAACGGCGGGTTCGGCGGCGCGCCGAAGTTCCCGCCGCACATGAACCTGCTCTTCCTGCTGCGGCACCACCAGCGCACCGGCTCGCCGCGCAGCCTGGAGATCGTCCGGCACACCTGCGAGGCGATGGCCCGGGGCGGCCTGCACGACCAGCTCGCCGGCGGGTTCGCCCGGTACTCGGTGGACGGCCACTGGACCGTGCCGCACTTCGAGAAGATGCTCTACGACAACGCGCTGCTGCTGCGGACGTACACGCAGCTGTGGCGGCTGACCGGCGACCCGCTGGCGCGCAGGGTCGCCCGGGACACGGCCCGGTTCCTCGCCGACGAGCTGCACCGCCCCGGCGAGGGCTTCGCCTCCGCGCTGGACGCCGACACCGACGGGGTCGAGGGTCTGACCTACGTGTGGACGCCGGCGCAACTCGTCGAGACGCTGGGCGAGGACGACGGCCGCTTCGCCGCCGACCTGTTCGGGGTCACCGAATCCGGCACCTTCGAGCACGGCAGCAGCGTGCTGCGCCTGGCCCGGGACATCGACGACGCCGACCCCGAGGTGCGAAGCCGCTGGCAGGACGTGTCGCGTCGACTGCTGGCGGCCCGGGACAACCGCCCGCAGCCGGCCCGCGACGACAAGGTGGTCGCCGCCTGGAACGGGTTGGCGATCACCGCGATCGCCGAGTTCCAGCAGGTCGCCGCCGCGTACGCGCTGGCCGGCCCGGCCGAGGACGCGAACCTCATGGAGGGCGTCACGATCGTCGCCGACGGCGCGATGCGGGACGCCGCCGAGCACCTCGCCCGGGTGCACGTGGTGGACGGCCGGCTGCGCCGTACCTCCCGGGACGGGCGGGTCGGCGAGTCCGCCGGGGTGCTGGAGGACTACGGCTGCGTCGCCGAGGCGTTCTGCGCCATGCACCAGCTCACCGGTGAGGGCCGCTGGCTCAACACGGCCGGGCGGCTGCTCGACGTCGCCCTGGAGCACTTCGCCGCGCCGGGTGGCGGCTTCTACGACACCGCCGACGACGCCGAGCAGCTTGTCGCGCGACCGGCCGACCCCACCGACAACGCCACCCCGTCGGGCCGGTCGGCGATCGTCGCGGCGCTCGTCGCGTACACGGCGCTGACCGGGGAGACCCGCTACCGGGAGGCCGCCGAGGCCGCCCTGTCGACCGTGGCGCCCATCGTCGGCCGGCACGCCCGCTTCACCGGCTACGCGGCCACCGTCGGGGAGGCGGTGCTCTCCGGGCCGTACGAGGTCGCCGTGGTCACCGAGGACCCGGCCGGGGACCCGCTGCTCGTGGCGGCGCACCGGCACGCCCCGCCCGGCGCGGTGATCGTGGCGGGCCCGTCCGGCGCACCGGGGATCCCGCTGCTCGCCGACCGGCCGATGGTCGACGGGCGCCCCACCGCGTACGTCTGCCGGGGTTTCGTCTGCGAACGCCCGGTGACCGACGTGGGCGACCTGGTCGCGCAGCTCGCCGGCCGGTAGGGGCGGGGTTCCGCAGGCCGGATAGGCTGGCGCCCGCTATGGATTCCCGTACCGGTCTGCCCGTTGTCGGCATGGTGGGTGGCGGCCAGCTGGCCCGGATGACCCACCAGTCCGCGATCGCCCTCGGCCAGTCGCTGCGCGTGCTCGCGCTCGCCCCGGACGACGGTGCCGCACTCGTCGCGGCCGACGTCCAGTACGGCGACCACACCGACCTCGCCGCGCTGCGCACCTTCGCGAAGGGCTGTGACGTGGTCACCTTCGACCACGAGCACGTCCCGACCGAGCACATCCGCACGCTGGCCGCCGAGGGGGTGAAGCTCTTTCCGCCGGCCGACGCCCTGCTCCACGCGCAGGACAAGCGGATCATGCGGGAGCGCCTCGGAGAGCTGGGGGCCCCGAACCCCGCGTGGCGGCCGGTGACGGCACCGGCGGACCTGGTGACCTTCGGGGACGAGGTGGGCTGGCCGGTGGTGCTGAAGGCGGCCCGGGGCGGCTACGACGGCCGCGGCGTCTGGATGGTCGCGGACGCGGCGCAGGCCGCGGAGCTGGCGGCCACCCTACTCGCCGGCGGCACCTCCCTGATCGTGGAGGAGCGGGTGGCGCTGCGCCGGGAGCTGGCCGTGCAGGTGGCCCGCTCACCGTTCGGGCAGGTCGCCGTCTACCCGGTGGTGGAGACGGTGCAGCGCGACGGCATCTGTGTCGAGGTGCTCGCCCCGGCGCCGGGTCTGCCGGAGGAGCTGGCGGTCGCCGCGCAGCAGCTCGCGATCGACCTGGCGACCGCGCTCGGCGTGGTGGGCCTGCTGGCCGTGGAGCTGTTCGAGGTTGCCGACCCGGCCGTCCCCGGTGGTGCCCGCGTCGTGGTCAACGAACTGGCCATGCGCCCCCACAACTCGGGGCACTGGACCATCGAGGGTGCCCGCACCTCCCAGTTCGAGCAGCATCTGCGGGCGGTGCTCGACTACCCGATGGGGGACACCTCGCTGACCGCGCCGGCCGTGGTGATGGCGAACGTGCTCGGCGGTGAGCCGGGCGGGATCTCGATCGACGAGCGGCTGCACCACCTGTTCGCGGCGGAGCCGGGAGCCAAGGTGCACCTCTACGGCAAGCAGGTGCGCCCCGGCCGCAAGATCGGGCACGTGACCGTGCTCGGCGAGGACCTGGACCAGGTACGGACGCGGGCCGCGCGGGCCGCCCGCTGGCTGCGGGAGGGACACCAGTGAGCACCGTCGGACTGATCATGGGAAGCGACTCGGACTGGCCGACCATGAAGGCCGCCGCCGACGTGCTCGGCGAGTTCGAGATCCCGTACGAGGTCGAGGTGGTCTCCGCGCACCGAACCCCTGTCAAGATGATCGACTACGGGCGTGCCGCCGCCGACCGGGGCCTCAAGGTGATCATCGCCGGTGCTGGCGGTGCCGCCGCGCTGCCCGGCATGGTCGCCTCGGTGACGCCGCTGCCGGTGATCGGTGTGCCGGTGCCGCTGAAGCACCTCGACGGCATGGACTCGCTGCTCTCGATCGTGCAGATGCCGGCCGGCGTGCCGGTGGCCACCGTGTCGATCGGCAACGCCCGCAACGCCGGCCTGCTCGCCGTCCGGATCCTCGGGGCCAGCGACCGGAACCTGCTCGACCGGATGGCGGCCTACCAGGCCGACCTGGAGCAGTTGGTGGCCGAGAAGGACGCCGCGCTCCGCGCCTCTCTGGCCTGAGCCGCGGCGCGCTGCACGTGCGCGTGCGGATGCGCGGCGGCGCGGGGCGAGAGCCGAGCGGAGTGGGCGGGCGGGTGGCGGAGGGTAACGTTCGTCGGCCATCACTCCCCGTGGTCGACCTTGCGGCAGGCGAATGACCTCGCCACCCACTTTGCTCTGCACCCTAATGTGCGCCACGTCGCTGGCCTGCGGCTTTCGATCCGGCCTCTCGCGAGAGCGGGCCAGCCGACAGTACTCAGCGTCACTGGCGCAGATAAGGGTGCAGAGCAAAGGGCGGGACGGAGCTGGCAGGGTCCGGGCGCGGCGTAACCGACGGTGATGTAGCGCCTCTGGGGTGGGACGACAGGGTCCGACCACCCCGGCCCTGCTCGCGGCCACCGTCGTCCAACGCTCCGCCTATCGCATCCCTCGCAGCGCAGTCTGGAGCCGTTCCTGGGTCCGGCGGCGCCGTTCGTTGCTGGCCCCGAGGATCAGCAGCAGCAGGCCGACCGGGATCAGGGCGAGCCACGGTCCCAGACTGAACAGCGCGTGGACGGCGGCGATGGCGGTGACGGTGGCGCCGACGATCACCGGCGCCTGCTGCTGGCTCATCGAGCCGAAGACCAGTACGGCCACCGCGCCGAGCAGCAGGAGGACCTGACGCAGCGTGCTGGAGTCGGTGGCCAGGACGATCGCCAGGGTGGGTACGAAGGCGGCGACCAGGGCCGGCCCGTACGCCACCCAGCTGTTCAGGTCGGGCCGCTGGCGCAGCTCCAGTACGCCGACGAGCAGCGCGAGCGCCGCGAACGGCAGCGTGTACGCCTCGGGCAGTGCCACGTCGGCCACCCGCATCAGGATCCACCAGGCGGTGATCTCGCAGATGACGACGGCCCAGAACAGGATGCGCCGTTCCACCGGCCGCCGGCCCGGGCGGCTCGCCGCCACCCCGAGCACCGCACCCCAGGCGGCCAGCAGCGCCGCGATGTGCCGGGGTGAGTCGAACGCCAGTGCCAGCGCGATGAGCGCGGCAGCGTACCCGCTCCACTCGACGGTGGCCGCCTCGCGCTGCGCCTCCGGGCGCCGCAACCGGGGAAGGATCGCGGTGAACACCTGGAGAGCCGCGCCCACGGCCAGCACACCGAACGCCGACCAGACGGCGGCGAGACCGGCGACGAGGCCGGCGGTGAGGACGAAGAGCTGCGCCATCAGGGAGGCGAAGAGCCAGCCTAGGATGCGCGCCCGCTGGGTGGTTCCGAACAGCGCCGCGACCGTGCCGACACCGACCGCGCCGCCCAGGGTGAACAGGGTCAGCTCCCGGGTGGCGAGGGAACCGGACAGACCGGCGCCCCCGGCGGCCAGCCCGATCACGAAGACCAGCACCCGGGCCAGCCGCAGCGAGCGGGCCCGCTCGACCAGCGCCGGGGGTGGTGTCAGCGCCAGGCCCAGCATCGAGAGGGTGAACACGGCGAGCGCCGCGAGGCTGCTCCCCGGCCACCCCTGGCCCAGTGCGATCGGCGTGATCAGCACGGTGACCGCGGCGCCGGGAAGGATCACCGGCACCGCACGGGACCGCCGGCCACCGCTGAAGCCGACGGCGGCCAGGGCGGCGGTAGCCGTCAGCAGCAGCGCGGTCAGGACGTGGGTGGCGTCGACCGCGCCGGGCGGCGGGGTGAGCAGCTCCGGCGGCGGCCCCTGCCAGACCCGGGACAGGGTGCGGTGCGGCTCCACCAGCGCCACGAACAGCGTCGGCGCGATGGAGACCAGCGCCAGCAGGGTCGGCACGCTCGCCGCGGCGAGCGCACCGGCGGCCGGGCTGAACCGCCAGCGGCGGGCGCCGGTGTCCGTGCGGCGCAGTGCACCGGCATCCCACTCACGCAGAACCCGTCCGGGGCATTTCGTCCGTCTCACACCCGCCGCTCTCGCGCCGGGCACTTTTACTACGTTACCCGGTGG
>NZ_JBFAMU010000096.1:0-13853 GCF_040656655.1 Micromonospora sp. NPDC049799 | reverse complement strand
GTGACGGCGCTCGCCGCCGGCTACCGCGCGGCGTTCGCCGTGGCAGCGGTGCTGGTCACGGCCGCCCTGCTGCTCGCCGTCGGCACCCTGCGCCGACGGTCTCCCCGGCCGGCCGCCCCGGCCGAGGCCGGCGAGGAGAACTCGACGATGCGCCATGCTGTCGCACCCGTTGCGTAGTGTCCGGTTGACCGGCGGGGGCCGGGCCGGGAAGGTGGGCGGATGGGCGGGGCGGGCGAGAACCGGCACGGTGTGGCGCTGACCAATCTGGACCAGGCGCTGTTCGACTCCTCGGGCGCGACGAAGCGGGACCTGGTGGACTACCTCGACGCCGTCGCCGACCGGATCCTGCCGCAGCTCGCCGGCCGCCCGCTCTCGGTGATCCGCGTGCGCCCCGGCCAGCCGCCGTTCATGCAGAAGAACCTCCCGACGTACACCCCGGACTGGGTGCGCCGCACCACCGTGTGGGCGGAGGCGTCGCACCGCGAGATCTCGTACGCCCTCTGCGACGACCGGCGCACCCTGCTCTGGTTCGCCAACCAGCGGGCGGTGGAGTACCACCCCACCCTGGCCACGGCCGACGCCCCGCACCGCCCCACCCACCTCGTGCTGGACCTGGACCCGCCCGAGGGCACGGCGTTCGGCGTCGCGGTCGCCGCCGCGCTGCTGGTCCGGCAGGCACTCGCCGACGCGGGGCTGGCCGGTGCGGTGAAGACCAGCGGCGCGAAGGGCGTGCACGTCTTCGTGCCGGTCGCGGCGGGCGCCACCGCCGAGGACATGGCCGCCGCCACCCGGGCCCTGGCCGTCCGCGCCGAGCGGCTCGACCCGGCGCTGGCCACCACCGCCTTCATCCGCGAGGACCGGGCCGGCAAGGTCTTCGTCGACTCGACGCGGGCCGGCGGGGCGACCGTCGTGGCCGCGTACAGCCCGCGACTGCGGCCGGGGGTGCCGGTGTCGTTCCCGGTCGACTGGGCCGACCTGGAGTCGGTGACCCCGGCCGACTTCACCATCCGGACCGCCCCGGCCCTGGTCGCCGAGCGGGACCCGTGGGCCGCGTCGATGCCCGCGCCGCAGCCGCTCTCCGCCGACCTGGTCGCCGAGGGGCACACCATCCCCGTCGCCCGCGTGCAGGCGATGCACGAGGGCAAGCGCCGGGCCCGCGCCCGCCGTGCCGGCGGCTGACGTACGCGCCGCACCAGGGGTGCCCGGACGCGAAGAAGCCCGGACCGTCTGGCCCGGGCTTTCCGGTGTATCTCTGGTGCCCCCGGCAGGATTCGAACCTGCGCCCCCGCCTCCGGAGGGCGGTGCTCTATCCCCTGAGCTACGGGGGCTCAGCGACTGGAGAAGACTAGCAAACCCGGCCGCTGAACGCCGAATCGGTATCCGGTGGTCGGTCGTGTGTCGTCGGGCCCCTCGTGGCGGTCAGGCGGCGGCGACCGCACGACCGCAGCTGGGCAGCGGGTGCAGCACGATCCGCCGGGGGAGCCGGCGCGGCCACTCGTTGCGGGGCCAGGAGCCGTCCACGATGAGGTGCACCGTGCGCTGCTCCTCGCCGCTGAGCCGCAGCACGAAGTCGCGGGGGAGCGGCGGGTCGACCGACGGAGTCGTGATCATGAAGCGCACCCGGCCCCGGGACGAGACGGCGGAGATCACGTCCGCCGTCGGCATCGTTCCGCGCAGTCGGATCCGCCCGAGCCAGTAGACCTCCGCCACGTGTTCCTGGGCGGCCCGGGTGATCGCCGGGTACTCCGACCGCACCCACCGCTCCACCGCGCCGACGCAGAGCCCGCAGGCCCGCTCGCGTGGTTCCCGCGGACCCAAACCCCAGGCTCGCAGGTACGCCCCGACCGCACCCGCGTCCAGCGGCAGCTCGAAGCGCCGCTGGATGAGGGTGTGCAGGCTCTGCCGCGTCCACAGCTCCTCGTCCAGGCCGAACGCGTCGGGGTGGACACCGCGGAGGGTGTCGATGAGATCGAGTTCCTGTTCGCGGCTGAGCATTCCCGCTTCGCCCTGCCGCTGTCCGCGACGGACGGCCGCCACCGCCCCGTCACCGCCGATGGTGTGGCGCCGGCACCAGCTGGTGACCGAACGCCGCGCGTCTCTCAGTGCAACCCCCACGTCCTGCGCAACGAGTCCGAATCGCAACTGGTCACGATATGTGTGGAGAAAACTCTCTTAGAGTCGCAATCGGTCGGACCTCTCAGAGCTACCAAAGCGCGCTAAAGGTGCAAGAGGGGCGTCGTGGCCGGTCGGCCCCCGGCGGAATCTCGACATGTAACGGGCAGCGGGAACGCTGTCGAGCTGAGCCATTGACGACATCACGCTGCTTCTCAGCTCAGTGCTGGTGGGCGCGGGGGCGCGGGCCGTGGGCGTTGTGGCCCGTCTCCGGCCGCTCCCGTGCCGGACGCCGGCGTGCGAGTCTGAGTCATCCACGACATCACCTCGACAGGGACGCGACCGCCGTCGGTTCCAGCGGCTCTGTGGGAGCGGGGACCTTCCGAGCCGCAGGCGGGGAGCGATGGTGACGGTGCCCCGCATGCCGAGAGGTCCGCACCGCAGGTGGCGGTACGGACCTCTCGGGATGGTGAAGCCGACGCGGGAGCGGTCAGCCCTGGATGCGCTTGAGGGCGCTCTGCAGGTTGACCAGCTCGGTCTGCTGGGTGTTCTTCATGGTCTGGGCGGCGCGCACCACGTCCGGCTCGTCGCTCGCGTCGAGCAGGGCGTCGACCATGTGGATGCCGCCGATGTGGTGCTGGATCATCAGGTCGAGGAAGAGGACGTCCAACTCCCTGCCCTGCGCCTCCCGCAACCGCGTCATCTGCTCGGTGGTGGCCATGCCCGGCATCAGTCCGTTCCTGACCATCCTGGTGCCCTCCGGCATCCACGCCATCCGGGGCTGCGAGCCGGTCGGATCCAGCTCCCACGACCGCAGCCACGTCTGCATCGTCCCGACGTCACCCTGCTGGGCGAGGGCGATGTCGCCGCCGATGCTGCGGACCTCCGGGTCCGTACCCCGCTGGAACGCGATCAGCCCCATCTCCACCGCCTGGGAGTGGTGACTGGTCATGTCCCGGGCGAACCCGGCCTCGACGGAGGCGTCCCCCGGGCGGGTCAGGCGCGGGGTCAGCATTCCCCCTGCGTACCCGAGCAGGAGGCCGACCACGACGGCGGCCGCCACCACGAGGGTGCCGAACCGGCGGGCGGACCGCCGGTCACCGTCTTCGGTGACCGGGGTCTCGTCCGGGGTGCCGTCCAACGTGTCGTCCAGGCTCGCGGGTGCGGTCACGGCTCGTCCTTACTGCTGCTGCGGCTGGAGTTCCCGGGGGGTGGTGCCGGTGGCGGTCACGCCCTGGTTGCACAACGCGGTCGGGCCCTCGATGGAAGCGTTCACCTTCAGCGTCTTGATGAAATCGTCGATCCGGCCGTCGTCGGCGTTGTCGACCTTGAGCTGGTAGCCCCAGGCCTGCAGCGAGATCGCCTTGTCCAGGCCCTCGAAGGGGCTCATCATCAGCTTCTCGTTGCCGCGGACCTTGGCGGCGAGCTTCTCGACCTGGTCGGCGGGCAGGTCCGGGCGGTACGTGATCCAGACCGCGCCGTGCTCCAGGCTGTGCACCGCGTGCTCGCTGGCGATCGGGGCGTCGTAGACGTCACCCATGCAGTTCTGCCAGGAGTTGTTGTGCGGGCCGGCGACCGGCGGCTGCTGGGCGTAGGTGATCGAGCCCTGCTGGTGCTTACCGCCCTCGACCAGCGACTTGTCCGACTCGCGGAAGTTGACGATGCCGTCGATCGCGTCGGCCCGGTCCTCCCACGGCTTGGAGCCCTGGAAGGTCGCCCACGCGCCGTACCCGATGATCGCGACGGCCAGCAGGCCGACGGCGGTGAACAGCGCGATCGGGCCCCAGCTGCGGCCCTGGCTGACCTTCACGGGGGCGATCGGCTTACGAGGGCCCTTGCCGCCCGTGCGAGCGTTGCCCGCCGGCTTGCCGGATCCGGCCTTGGCGCCGGCGGACGGCCGGCCCGCGGCCGGCTTCTTGCCGGTGCTGACCACGGTCGGGCGGCGTTCGGGGCCGCCCGGGGTGCTGATGCTCATCGTCCCTCGTCAGGTCGGTCGGTCAGGGGATCCGGCGGGCCGGGTTCACATGCTGGGTCGCCGCCGCGGGTGCCGAGTCTACCCCCGATAACATGGTTCGGTGACTCCCGCAGAACTCGCCGAGGTCGTCCTCTCCGCAGCCCACGCCGTCTTCACCGAGCGGGGCCTGGACCGCTCCGCCCTGCCGGAGCGGACGGCGGTGGAGCGACCCCGAAACCCCGAGCACGGCGACTACGCGTCGACGCTGGCGCTCCAGCTCAGCAAGAAGGTGGGCGTGCCGCCGCGCGAGCTGGCCGCCGCCCTCGCCGAGCAGCTCGGGCGGGCGCCGGGGGTCAAGTCGGTGGAGATCGCCGGTCCCGGCTTCCTCAACATCCGGCTCGACGCCGCCGCCGCCGGCCAGCTCGCCCGCGCGATCGTCGAGGCCGGCGAGGAGTACGGGCGCAGCGACCGGCTCGCCGGTCAGAAGATCAACCTGGAGTTCGTCTCGGCCAACCCGACCGGCCCGGTGCACATCGGCGGCGTCCGGTGGGCCGCGGTCGGCGACGCGCTCAGCCGACTGCTGCGTGCCACCGGCGCCGAGGTCGGCACGGAGTACTACTTCAACGACGCCGGCTCCCAGATCGACCGGTTCGCCCGGTCGCTGCTGGCCGCCGCCAAGGGCGAGCCGGCCCCCGAGGACGGGTACGCCGGCGCGTACCTCGCCGAGATCGCCGAGGCCGTCCAGCGGACCCGCCCGGACGTGCTGGAGCTGGACGACGCCGCCGCCCAGGAGGTCTTCCGGGTCGAGGGCGTCCAGCTGATGTTCGCCGAGATCAAGTCGTCGCTGCGCGACTTCGGGGTGGAGTTCGACACCTACTTCAACGAGAAGGACCTGCACGACCGGGGTGAGCTGGACCACGCCCTCGACCGGCTGCGCGAGCAGGGCAACACGTTCGAGGCCGACGGCGCCACCTGGCTGCGCACCACCGACTTCGGCGACGACAAGGACCGGGTGCTGCGCAAGTCCAACGGCGAGTGGACGTACTTCGCCGCCGACTGCGCGTACTACCTGGACAAGCGGGAGCGCGGGTTCGAGCGCGTGGTGATCATGCTGGGCGCCGACCACCACGGCTACATCGGCCGGATGAAGGCGATGGCCGCCTGCTTCGGCGACGACCCGGAGCGCAACCTGGAGATCCTCATCGGCCAGCTGGTCAACCTGGTGCGCGAGGGCGTGCCGGTGCGGATGAGCAAGCGGGCCGGCACCGTGGTCACCCTGGAGGACCTGGTCGACGCGATCGGCGTGGACGCGGCCCGCTACGCCCTGGCCCGCTACTCCAGCGACTCCCCGATCGACATCGACGTGGAGCTGTGGACCCGGGCGACCCGCGACAACCCGGTCTACTACGTGCAGTACGTGGCGGCCCGGACGGCCAGCGTCGGCCGCAACGCCGCCGAGGTCGGCCTGACCCGGGGCGACGCCGAGGCGTTCCGCCCCGAGCTGCTCGACCACGAGAAGGAGAACGAGCTGCTCAAGGCGCTCGCCGAGTTCCCCGCCGTGGTGGCCGCCGCCGCCGAGCTGCGGGAGCCGCACCGGGTGGCCCGCTACCTGGAGGAGCTGGCCGGGGCGTACCACCGGTTCTACGACAACTGCCGGATCCTGCCGCGCGGCGAGGAGGAGGTCACCGACCTGCACCGCGCCCGGCTCTGGCTGAACGACGCCACCCGTACGGTGATCGCCAACGGCCTGCGGCTGCTCGGCGTCTCCGCGCCCGAGAGGATGTGAGATGCGGGCTCACGAGGCCGGTGCCCTGCACGGCGACATCGGCAGCAGGCCGCCGTGGCTGCGTCCCCCGGGCGACGTCAACGCCCTGGTGCCGGAGCTCTGGCCGCGCAACGTCGCCCGGGCGGCGGACGGTGCCCTCGCCGTCGCCGGCCTCGGCGTCCGCGACATCGCGGCCGAGTTCGGCACCCCGGTGTACGTCCTGGACGAGGACGACCTGCGTTCGCGCTGCCGGGACTTCCGCGCCGCCTTCCCGACCGAGGACGTCTACTACGCCGGCAAGGCCTTCCTCTGCCGGGCGGTCGTCCGGATGATCGCCGAGGAGGGGCTGCACCTCGACGTCTGCACCGGAGGTGAGCTGGCCACCGCCCTGTCGGCCGGGATGCCGGCGGAGCGGATCGGCTTCCACGGCAACAACAAGTCGGTTGCTGAGCTGACCCGGGCGCTGGACGCCGGAGTGGGCCGGATCATCGTCGACTCGTTCACCGAGATCGACCGGCTCACCGCGCTGGCCCGCGAGCGGGGCGTACGACCGAGGGTGCTGGTCCGGGTGACCGTCGGCGTCGAGGCGCACACCCACGAGTTCATCGCCACCGCCCACGAGGACCAGAAGTTCGGCTTCTCCCTCGCGGGCGGGGCGGCCGCGGCCGCCGCTTTCAAGATCCTCGACGAGGACGTGCTGGAGCTGCGGGGCCTGCACTCGCACATCGGGTCGCAGATCTTCGACGCCAACGGCTTCGAGGTCTCCGCCCGCCGGGTGCTCGCCCTCCAGGCGCAGATCCGCGACGCCCGGGGCGTGGAGCTGCCCGAGCTGGACCTGGGCGGCGGCTTCGGCATCGCGTACACCACCCAGGACGACCCGGCGACGCCGCAGGACCTCGCCAAGCGGTTGCGCAAGATCGTCGACTCGGAGTGCGCGGCGGAGCGGCTGGCCGTGCCGCACCTGTCCATCGAGCCGGGCCGGGCCATCGTCGGGCCGGCGGTCTTCACGCTCTACGAGGTGGGCACGGTCAAGTCCGTGCTGGTAGGCACTGGCGGCGACGCAGCCGGCGGACGTTGTTACGTCAGCGTCGACGGTGGGATGAGCGACAACATCCGCACCGCGCTCTACGACGCGTCGTACTCGGCCACGGTGGCCTCCCGCGCCTCGGCGGCGGAGCCGATGCTCGCCCGCGTGGTGGGAAAGCACTGTGAGTCCGGGGACATCGTGGTGAAGGATGAATTCCTGCCCGCCGACGTGCAGCCCGGAGATCTTGTCGCGGTCCCCGGCACCGGTGCGTACTGCCGGAGCATGGCCAGCAACTACAACCACGTGCCCCGGCCCCCGGTGGTCGCGGTGCGGGACGGTCGGGCGCGTCTGATCGTCCGGCGGGAGACCGAAGAGGACCTGCTCGCTTTGGATGTGGGATGACGTCACCTGTGCGTTTGGCGCTGCTCGGCTGCGGCACGGTCGGAGGCGAGGTGGTCCGGCTGCTGCACGAGCAGTCGGCCGACCTGGCCGCGCGGATCGGCGCGCCGCTGGAGATCGCCGGCATCGCCGTGCGCCGGATCGGCCGGGACCGGGGTGACCTGCCCGTCGACCCGGCGCTGTTCACCACCGACCCGCTCGGCCTGATCAAGCGCGACGACGTCGACGTGGTGGTCGAGGTGGTCGGCGGCATCGAGCCGGCCCGGACCTGGCTGGTGGAGGCGCTGCGCGCCGGCAAGAGCGTGGTCACCGCCAACAAGGCGCTGCTCGCCGAGGACGGCGCGGCGCTGCACGACGCGGCGGCGGAGGGCGGCGGAGACCTCTACTACGAGGCGTCCGTGGCCGGAGCCATCCCGCTGCTGCGCCCGCTGCGCGAGTCGCTGCACGGCGACCGCATCACCCGGGTCACCGGCATCGTCAACGGCACCACCAACTTCATCCTCTCCGCGATGGACGCCACCGGCGCCGGCTTCGCCGAGGCGCTCGAGGAGGCCACCGAGCTGGGGTACGCGGAGGCCGACCCCACCGCCGACGTGGAGGGCTTCGACGCCGCCGCCAAGGCGGCCATCCTCGCCTCGCTGGCCTTCCACACCCGCGTGGCGGCGGCCGACGTGCACCGCGAGGGCATCACCGAGGTCACCGCCGCCGACGTGGCCAGCGCCAAGTCGATGGGTTGCACCATCAAGCTGCTGTGCATCGCCGCCCGGGGCGCCGACGCCGCGGGCCGGGAGACGGTCAGCGTCCGCGTACACCCGGCGATGATCCCGCTGACCCACCCCCTCGCGAGCGTCGGCGACGCGTTCAACGCGGTCTTCGTCGAGGCCGAGGCGGCCGGGCAGCTCATGTTCTACGGCCGGGGTGCCGGTGGCGCACCAACCGCCAGCGCCGTGCTCGGCGACGTGGTCGCGGTCTCCCGCAACCGGCTCGCCGGGGTTCGCGCGGCCAGCGAGTCCGCGTACGCGGACCTGGCGGTACGGCCGATGGGGGAGGCGCTCACCCGCTACCACATCAGCCTCGACGTGGCCGACCGTCCGGGTGTGCTGGAGGCGGTGGCCGGCGTCTTCGCCCGGCACGACGTCTCCATCGCCACCGTGCGGCAGGGCCCGGCGGGCGGCGGTCCGGCCGGCCGCGGCGACGACGCGGACCTGGTGATCGTCACCCACGTGGCACCGGACGCCGCGCTCGCCGCGACCGTCGGCGAGCTGCGCGGGCTCGACATCGTCCGCTCGGTGGCCAGCGTGCTCCGGGTGGAGGGTGGCCTGTAGGCCGTGTCCCGCCTGATGGTTAGGGGTGGGCGCGGCGGGGGCTGGTCCGGCAGGCTGGTCCAGGCTTGACGTTGGCCCCGCTGCGGGGCTTCGGGAGCGAGGAGAGCGACATGTGGCGGGGTCTGATCGACGCGTACCGGGACCGGCTGCCGGTCACCGAGGCCACGCCCGTCGTCACCCTGCACGAGGGCAACACCCCGCTGCTGCCCGCGCCGGTGCTCTCCGCCCGGCTGGGGTGTGACGTCTGGCTGAAGGTCGAGGGGGCCAACCCCACCGGCTCGTTCAAGGACCGGGGCATGACCCTGGCGGTGTCCAAGGCCGTCGAGGCCGGCAACAAGGCCATCATCTGCGCCTCCACCGGCAACACCAGCGCCTCCGCCGCCGCGTACGCGGCCCGTGCCGGCCTGACCTGCGCGGTGCTCGTGCCGCAGGGCAAGATCGCGCTCGGCAAGCTCGCCCAGGCGCTGGTGCACGGCGCCAAGCTCCTCCAGGTCACCGGCAACTTCGACGACTGCCTGTCGCTCGCCGCGAAGCTCGCCCAGGACTACCCGGTGGCCCTGGTCAACTCGGTCAACATCGACCGGTTGCACGGCCAGAAGACGGCCGCGTTCGAGATCGTCGAGGCGCTCGGCGACGCACCGGACATCCACTGCCTGCCGGTCGGCAACGCGGGCAACGTGTCCGCGTACTGGCTGGGCTACTCCGAGGACCTGGCCGCCGGAAACACCACGAAGACACCGAAGATGTACGGCTTCCAGGCCTCCGGTGCGGCCCCGATCGTCACGGGTCAGGTGGTCCGCGAGCCCTCCACGATCGCCACCGCCATCCGCATCGGCAACCCGGCCAGCTGGACGAAGGCCCTCGACGCGCGGGACTCCTCCGGTGGCCTGATCGCCGCCGTGACGGACCGGGAGATCCTGGCCGCGTACCGGCTGCTGGCCCGCGAGGTGGGTGTCTTCGTCGAGCTGGGCAGCGCCGCCAGCGTGGCCGGCCTGCTCCAGCAGGCCGCCGAGGGACGCGTCCCGGCCGGTTCGACGGTGGTCTGCACCGTCACCGGCCACGGCCTGAAGGACCCGGAGTGGGCGATCACGACGGCACCCGCCCCGGTCACCATCGCCAACGATCCGCTGGCCGCCGCCCGCTCCCTCGACCTCGCCTGATCCGTCCGCCCGGCGTTGCCGCGCGGGGCGAACGGGCAGGTCCCGTGGGCGGGACGGGCTGGAGCCCGGCGACGGTGGTGGAGATCGGGTGGGGGACACTCTCGTTGCCCCGCAACCGTTTCTTCCTCAGGAGTGAGCCACGCCGATGTCGCTGCTCGCCAGATTCAGCCTCGCCAACCGAGGGCTGGTAGCCCTCATCGCGGTGGTGATCACGGCGTTCGGTGCGTTCGCCGTCCCGTCGCTGAAGCAGCAACTCCTGCCGTCGCTGGAGTTCCCGGCCGCGTTCATCGTCGCCGCGTACCCGGGCGCCGGACCGGAGATCGTCGAGTCGCAGGTCACCGAGCCGATCGAGAACAGCCTCCAGGGCATCACCGGCCTGGAGAAGGTCACCTCGACCTCCCGTGAGGGCTCGACGACGGTCCAGGTGCAGTACGCGTTCGGCACCGACCTGGACGACATCTCCAACAAGATGCAGACCGCGCTCAACCGGATCGAGGCGCAGCTGCCGGAGGGTGTCGACCCGCAGGTGATCGTCGGTAGCACCGACGACCTCCCGGCCGTGGTGATCGCCGCCGCCGGAGGGGACGACCAGCGCGTCCTGGGTGAGAAGCTGCGCGACACCGTCGTGCCCGAGCTGGAGGCGATCGAGGGGGTCCGCAGCGTCGAGGTGACCGGCGCCCGCGACGAGATCGTCGTGGTCACCCCGGACCCGGCCAAGCTGGCCGCCGCGCGCCTTCAGCCGACCGCGATCGGCGCCGCGCTGCGGACCAACGGCGTGGCGGTGCCCGCCGGTGTGGTGGTCGACGGCACCCGGGGCCTTCCGGTGCAGGTGGGCACCCCGCTCGCCGGCATCGACGACCTGCGCGGCATCGTCCTCACCCCCGCCCCGCCGGCCGCGCCGGTGCGGCTCGGCGACGTGGCCACCGTCGAGCAGCAGCTCGCCCCGGCCACCGCGATCACCCGTACGAACGGCAAGGACAGCCTCGGCATCGCGGTCACGGCGGCGCCCGACGGCAACGCGGTGGAGATCTCCCACGAGATCCGCGACCGGCTCGCCGACCTGCGGACCGCCTCCGGCGCCGAGCTGACCGTGGTCTTCGACCAGGCACCGTTCGTCGAGAAGTCGATCGAGAGCCTGACCACGGAGGGCCTGCTGGGTCTGGTCATGGCCGTCGTGGTCATTCTGGTCTTCCTGCTCTCGGTACGCTCCACCGTCGTCACCGCGGTCTCCATCCCGCTGTCGGTGGTGGTGGCGCTGATCGCCCTGTGGATCGGTGACTACTCGCTCAACCTGCTCACCCTCGGCGCGCTGACCATCGCGGTCGGGCGGGTGGTCGACGACTCGATCGTCGTGCTGGAGAACATCAAACGCCATCTGGAGTACGGCGAGGAGAAGCGCGCGGCGATCCTCACCGCCGTCCGTGAGGTGGCCGGCGCGGTCACCGCGTCCACGCTGACGACCGTCGCCGTGTTCGCGCCGATCGCGCTCGTGGGCGGGTTCGTCGGGCAGCTCTTCGCGCCGTTCGCGATCACGGTGACCGTGGCCCTGCTCGCCTCGCTGCTGGTGTCGCTGACCATCATCCCGGTGCTCGCGTACTGGTTCCTCAAGCCCGCCGGCTCCACTCCGGACGACGAGGCCGTACGCCGGGCGGCGGAGGAGAAGGAGCTGCGCAGCCCGTTGCAGCGGGCGTACCTGCCGGTGATCGGGTTCGCGACCCGCCGGCGCGCCACGCGCTGGATCACGCTGGGGCTCGGCGTGCTGGTGCTGTTCGGCACGTTCGGCCTGTCCCGCCAGCTGGAGACGAACTTCCTGGACGACTCCGGCCAGGACACCCTGAACATCACCCAGGAGCTGCCGGCGGGCACCGGCCTCGCCGGCACCGACGCGGCGGCCAAGCAGGTCGAGGCGGTGCTCGCGGGGACCGAGGGCGTCGAGACGTACCAGGTCACCGCCGGCTCGGGCGACACCCCGTGGGCCGGTGTCGGCGGCAACAACGTCGCCACCTGGTCGGTCGCGCTCGGCGACGAGACCGACGCCAAAGAGATGCGCGAGGTCCTGCGCGGCAGGTTCGACGCGCTCGGCGGCGGCGTCGGCGAGTTCACCTTCGGCGCCGGGCAGGGCGGCGCGTCCGCCAACCAGCTGGAGGTCGTCGTCCAGGCCGCCGAGCCGGAGGTGCTGGCACGGGCGGTCCAGGACGTCGAGGCGGCGATGACGGGCCTGGACGGTGTCGAGGACGTCACCACCAGCCTCGCCGACTCCGTGGAGCGGGTCCAGGTCACCGTCCGCCGGCTCGACGCCGCCCGGTACGGGCTCAGCGAGGCGGCCGTCGGGCAGCTGGTGGCGCAGGCGTACCGGGGTGCGCCGCTGGGTCAGGTCACCCTGGACGGCGGGCAGCAGGACGTGATCCTGCGCGGCAGCGCCCAGCCGCCGCTCACCGTCGATCAGCTCAAGGCGCTGCCGGTCGGGCCGGTGACGCTGGGTGCCATCGCCGACGTCACGACGGCACCGGGCCCGCAGCAGGTCACCCGCGTCGACGGCGAGCGCAGTGTGTCCGTCACCGGTACGGCCACCGGCTCGAACCTCGGCGCCATCAGCCAGGAGCTGCAGAAGAAGCTGGACGCCATCGACGTACCGGGGGCGAGCTTCGCCATCGGCGGTGTCAGCGCGGACCAGGAGGAGGCCTTCGCGGATCTCGGCCTGGCGGTGCTGGCCGCCATCGCGATCGTCTTCCTGATCATGGTGGCCACGTTCCGCAGCCTGACACAGGCGCTGATCCTGCTCATCTCCATCCCGTTCGCGGCGACCGGCGCGATCGGTCTGCTCCTGGCCACCGGCACCCCGCTGGGCGTGCCGGCGCTGATCGGTGTGCTCATGCTGGTCGGCATCGTCGTGACCAACGCGATCGTGCTGCTCGACCTGATCAACCAGTACCGGGCGCAGGGCATGAGCGTGCGGGACGCGGTGGTCGAGGGCGGCCGGCGCCGGCTGCGGCCGATTCTCATGACGGCGGTCGCGACCATCTTCGCGCTGCTGCCGATGGCGCTCGGCCTGACCGGCGAGGGCGGCTTCATCTCCAAGCCGCTGGCGATCGTGGTGATCGGCGGTCTGCTCAGCTCCACGCTGCTGACGCTGATCCTGGTGCCGACGCTGTACACGATGGTGGAGAACACCAAGGAGGTGTTCCGTACCTGGCGGGCCCGCCGCTCCGGTGTCGCCACCACGACGGAGGACGGTCCCACCCCGGACGACGGCGACCGGACCCCGGTCGCGGTCGGTGTCGGAGGCACCACCGCGGATGCCCCGGCCGGCGAGCCACGGGTTGACGCTCCGGGGCCCCGACCGGCGCCCTCGGGCGCCCTGGTCGACGGCACCGACCAGTTCGAGGTGCTGCGGCTGCCCAGGAGCCGTACCTCGCCGCTGCCCCCCACCGAGTAGCGGCACCGCCACGAACGCCCCCGACCGGTCCACCGGTCGGGGGCGTTCCGCGTCCCGCCCGCGAGCCCCACGCCCTCACGGGCGGCCGGTGTCGGGTGTGCGCACGGCGGCGGACGCTCGTGCACCGGCCGGGTAGGGTCCCGTCCGTGCCGTCCGCCCTCTCGGTCCTGCGCCGCAACCGGAACTTCCGCAATCTCTTCCTCGCGGAGTTGGTGGTCTTCGGTGCCGACTGGTTCGTCATGGTGCCGCTGCTGGTGCTGCTGCCGAAGCTGACCGGCAGCGGCGTGTGGGGCGCTCTGGTGCTCGCCGTCGACACCGGCATCGTGGCGCTGCTGCTGCCGTACACCGGGACGGTCGCCGACCGGGTCGACCGTCGGAAGATCATGATCGGGGCGAACGTCGCCGCGCTGGTCGGTGTGCTCCTGCTGCTCGGGGTGCGCAGCTCGGGCACGGCGTGGCTGGCGATGGTCGGGATCGGCGTGGTCGCGGTCGCCAAGGCGTTCTACTCCCCGGCCGCGCAGGCCGCCCTGCCGAACGTGCTGGACTCCGACGAGCTGGCCGCCGGCAACGCGGTCGCCGGTTCGGCCTGGGGCACGATGACGGTCGTCGGCGCCTCGCTCGGCGGCGTGCTCAGCGCCGCCGTCGGGCCGTACGCCTGCTTCTGGGTGGCGGCGG
>NZ_JBFAMU010000095.1:0-13941 GCF_040656655.1 Micromonospora sp. NPDC049799 | reverse complement strand
GCGGGCGGCGCGGCCAACGCCGCCGGACCGGGCGCGTGGCGCGCCTCCGGCCTGCCCCGCTGATTTTCTGGGGTACGGATCACCGCAGGTGACCGCCCACGGGGGCGGCTGCCGCGCCGGGGTGGGGGCTGCCCACATCGTCGGGGAGCCATTAACCTCACTCAGGGAAACGGTGCGGTGACGGGTAGGGAGGGACGATGATCCCCGAGGAGGACCGCCCAGCGGCCTGGCTCCGCGGCTACGGCGGCATCGAGGCCGACATCCGTCAGCTGCGTGAATTCGCCGACAGGTTGCAGGCCGAGGTGGAGCGGAACTACGCCCCGCACCTGTCGTACATCGCGGAGGACCTGAAGACACCCCTGCCCAACCCGGCCGACGCGTTCATCGAGCTGGTCGAGTTCCTGCGGGCCCACCACGAGACCCAGCAGGCCACCGCCGACACGGTCTGGGGCGTACGCGGAGCCACCGGCCACCTCGCTGCGGCTGCCGGGCAGGTCGCCGACCGCTACCACGACTCCGACGCCTTCTCGTCCGCCCGCGTGGTCGACGTCGAACGGGCACTCGCCACCCCGGCACCGGTCACGCCCCCCGGCCCCCCGCTCGTGCTCCGCGACCCGACCGGCCCCGAGGGCGCGCCGGGGCCGGTGGTGCTGCCGTGAACGAAGCAGGCGTCGGCCGCTCGGGCGGCCTCACCAACTGGCACCTGATGGACGTGGGCAGCATGTGGGCCTGCCTCGCCGACCAGGACACCACCAACCACTGGCGGCAGGTCGCCGGCTGGCGGAAGATCTGCGACCTCGCCCAAACACACCTGGGCCGACTCCAGGAGTACCGGCGCGGCCTCGCCGAGGCGTGGCCACCGGAGACCAACGAGGCATCCCGCGCGTACGTCGCCGAACTGGACCAGCTGATCGACCAGGTTCGGCGCACCCACGACGCGGCCGCCACCAACTACACCGCGCTGTCCGCCGCCACCCAGGCCATCGGCACCACCCGCGAGACGCTGCGGAAGATCTACGACGAGTACGCGGTCAAGCTTCAGCAGAGGCGCGCGTACGAGGCGACGGCAGCGGACCCGAAGGCGGTCATGGGCAGTCGCGTGACCGAGCCGCCGGTGACGGATGTCGATCTGGAACGGCTGAACGTGCAGGCGCGCGGGATCATGTACGGGTTGAGCAGCGAACTCCAACAGGCGCAGGTCATGCTCCGCCAGCCCCCACCCGCCAAGCCAATAGCCCGTCAACCTTCGGATCCTGACGTCTATGGGGCACAAACACCGCCGGTGATCCCGCCCATCGTCCCGATGCCACTGCTGAAGACTGGGGCAACGTCCAGCACACGATCAGCGAGCACGCCGAAACCCGTTGTGTTTTCTCCTGCGTCCGGCGTCGGGCCGGTACTCGGCGGCACGGGAGCAAGTCTTGCTCCTGCCCCCACGAACACGGGCCTTCCCGGTCCTCTACAGCACGGCCCAATCGCCGCTGCGCCTGTGCATAACGTCCCGCCAGCGGCGCTACCTGGTCACGTTAATCGTCCTGTTGCCTCCAGCCCGGGCTTTCCAGGAAGGCCAGTTGCCGGAGGCCCGAACAAAATCCCCAACGCCACACCATCTGCAACCAACCGTCCGATGCCGCCCGGGGGACTCATTGGCGGGTTGCCTGGCGCGGGACTGGGTCAGCCCGGCCCCAGTGCTCAGCCCCGTCGAATCAATCCCATCGGTGGAGTCATCGGGGGAGGCGCTGCTGGCACAGCGCCCACTGGCGGGGCTGGTTCACGCCCGGGCGGCGCTAGGGCATTCACCGGGGCAAACATTTGGCCACCGCTTGGTGGTTCATCCCCGCACTCGAGCGCAGGTGGAGCGACTTCGGCTCCAGGACGTCTATCCCGAAAAGACGGCACTACGGAAGCTCGACGAGACTGGGACCCAGAACACCCTTGGGAGACGGATCGCGGGGTAGAACCCGTTGTTCGGCCTCCTGATGAGGACGGACCAATTGACCCCGGACCGGCTATTGGCCTTAACAGGTGACTGTCGCCAACAAGTGGGCGTCTATAGCTGTTTCGATAGGGGCATGCGCTGCCCTGTCGGGCATCAACACACAGATTGCTGTTGCCGCACCCATACCTTCACCTGACGGCGCCACTCTCATCCGTCACGACCAGTGGCATTTACGCTATCTCAATGTCACCTCAGCGCATCGTCTAAGTAAGGGTGCCGGAGTAACCGTGGCCGTGGCTGACACGGGAGTGGATCCACACCCAGACCTAACGCGAAACCTACTCCGGGGGAGAGACTTCCTTTCGGACGAAGCCGGAGACGGGAGAGATGATCCAAACAGCCACGGCACAGGCATGGCAGGCATCATCGCCGCCCACGGACGCCCGAATGGAACAGGCGCACTTGGCATTGCCCCAGAAGCCAAGATACTGCCAATAAGAGTCTTAGAAAGCGACAGCGAGGGCGACAACGACCGTCTCGCCGACGCCATCGACTATGCAGTCTCGTCCGGCGCGGACGTCGTCAGCATTTCAGCTGGTGGCGGCTTTAGTACTCGGCTAGCACAAGCTATCGAGACTGCACGATCAGCGGATGTCATTGTTGTTGCTGCGGCCGGGAATCGGCCGGACGATACGGATGTCATCTTCCCAGCATCAGCGGATGGCGTCCTTGCTGTTGGTGGCGTGGACAAGCGAGGCCAGCACGCAGCTGTATCGGTTGAGGGACCTCAGCTAGATATAGTCGCGCCAGCCGTCGACATGTACAGCACTAGCTATGACTCGCTGTACTCGAAGGGAACCGGCACATCGAGTGCCACGGCCATTGTTGCGGGCGCGGCCGCTCTCGTACGGTCGAAGTACCCCGACCTGCCCGCATCCGAGGTGGTCCATCGCCTGACCGCCACCGCCGTCGACAAGGGACCTCCCGGCCGCGACGACCAGTACGGCTACGGCGTCATTGATTTGGTTGCGGCGCTGACTGCTGACGTCCCGCCGCTCGGCTTCAACTCTTCGCCACCCGTATCCACCGCTGCGCAGTCATCGGCGGCTCAACCGGACACCGGCTCGGAGGGTAGCGAATCCACGATTCGTGGGCTCCTGACGCTTGGCGTTCTGCTGGCGGTCGGAGGCGTGTGGGCAGCGGTTGCTTGGCGACGGCGTCACAGTGACGACCCACCCCCACGCATCAGCCGCTGATCGGACTTTTCATCACAGATTTCGCTCGGGCGCCGTCGCGGCTACTTGATCCACTCGATGTCATTGAAGTCGGGGTGTCAAGGCGCGCAGGATGGCCCGACTTCAATGAAGGCGAGTCGATCAAGGTCTTCGCCCGGGATCAGTTGTCGAGAGGTACGAGCAGGCTCACTCCACCCCAGCCGGGCCTTGCGAGCCAGCGGACGGGTTGGCCCGTACTCGGCGGTGGCCGATCAGCCGTTGTCCTGGCGGTGGACAGGAACTCCAACTCCACGAGCGGGCACACGGCGAGCAGGCCGGCCGGTCAGGGCCGGCTCCCAGCGTGACCGCAGCGACTCGTCTCCAGGTTGTCGACGTCCGGCGCGAAACAATGGGAGGACGCGCGGGGCGTACCGCGGAGGCACCGGTGGCCCGGTAACGTCGGCGACGTGCCTGAATCCATGCCCCTTCGTCTCGTGCTCGCGTCGGCGAGCCCCGCCCGCCGCAAGACCCTCCAGGCCGCCGGCATCGAGCCGGACGTGCTGGTGAGCGGCGTAGACGAGTCCCTGGTGGTCACCGACCGGGCCGAGGATCTGTGCCTGGAACTGGCGCGGCTCAAGACCCAGGCGGTGCTGACCCGGCTGCGTCCCGCCGACGACCAGCGCACGTTGGTGATCGGTTGTGACTCGGTGCTGGCCTTCGACGGCGAGATCCTGGGCAAGCCGGCGGACGCAGCGGATGCCGTCCGGCGGTGGGAGCGTATGCGTGGGCGCAGCGGCGTCCTGCACAGCGGGCACTGTCTGATCGACGTCGAGGCGGGGCGGCGGGCCGAGGCGGTGGCCTCGACGACCGTGCACTTCGCCGACATCGACGATGACGAGATCGCCAGGTACGTGGGCACGGGCGAGCCGTTGTCGGTGGCGGGCGCCTTTACGATCGACGGGTTGGGTGGGCCGTTCGTGGAGCGGATCGAGGGTGACCCGGGGACGGTGGTGGGTCTGAGCCTGCCGTTGCTGCGTCGTCTCCTCGCCGAGTTGGACCTGCGGATCACCGATCTGTGGACGAAGGTCGCGCCGGGCAACCAGTCCGTTGATCCGTTGGGCTAGCGTCCGGTCATGACCACCAAGTCGATCCCGCTCACCGAAGACCTGCACGCGTACCTCGTCGCGCACGGCTCGCCACCGGACCAGATCATGCGGGAGCTGATCGAGGAGACGCGGGCGGCCCTGCCGGACGACGCGCAGATGCAGGTCGCCCCGGAGCAGGCCGCCTTCCTGACCTTCCTCACCCGGCTGCTCGGTGCCCGGCGGGCGGTCGAGGTGGGCACCTTCACCGGGTTGTCCTCGCTGGCGATCGCCCGGGGGCTGGTCGACGGTGGGCGGCTGACCTGCTTCGACATTTCCGAGGAGTACACCGGCATCGCCCGGCGGTACTGGACGCGCGCGGGGGTGGACGACCGCATCGACCTGCGGATCGGGCCGGCCGGGGAGACGCTGCGCGAGCTGCCGTACGAGCGGGAGATCGACGTCGCGTTCATCGACGCGGACAAGACCGGCTACCCGATCTACTGGTCGGAGCTGGTGCCGCGGATGCGGCCGGGCGGGGTGATCGCGGTGGACAACGTGTTGCGGGGTGGCCGGGTGATCGCGCCGGGGAACGCCGACGACCGGGCGATCGCGGCGTTCAACGACGAGGTCCTGGCCGACGTCCGGGTCGACGCGGTGATGCTGCCGATCGCCGACGGCCTCACCCTCGCACGGGTGCACTGACACCACCGGAGTGGATCAACCGGCGCCGACCGGGGTGGGCTGGGGGTCGTCGGCCGGGGTGCCGGCGTGCAGCGCGCGGCCGAGTCGCGTGGCGAGCACCGCCGCCGCCGCGATGAAGCCCGGCAGCAGCAGGAAGGCCAGGTACGGTCCGACGCCGTCGGCCAACCAGCCCAGGGCCACCGGCGCGATCCCGAAGCCGACCCCCATCGAGTACGACGCCCAGCCCGCCGCCTTGTCCGCGGCCGGTCCGGCGACGGCGAGCGCGATGGAGATGGCCAGCGGGTAGTGCAGCGCGTTGCCGAGGCCGAGCACGACCAGCCCGACGACGGCGAGCCAGCCCACCGGTGCGGTCCAGAAGATCGTGAACCCGGCCAGCGACACGCCCAGTGCTCCGAGCAGCAGGGGCACCGGCCGGTACCGCAGGGCGAATCGTCCGCCGACCAGCCGCCCGACGAACATCCCACCGACGATCGCGGCGACGGCGGCGGAGGCGGCCCCGGCATCGAGGCCGGAGTGGTCGCGCAGCACGTCGGCCGTCCACAGCGACAGGCACACCTCGATCGAGCCGGTCACGGCCATGAGGGTCCAGGCGATCCAGTACGCCGCGGGAAGCTGCCCGCCGGCAGAAGAGATCTTGGAGGATTCCGGCCCTCGGAGGGGCCGGTTCCTTCCAAGATCCATGCCGTTGCCGGGCGTGACGGCGGGGACGGCGGGGGCGGCGGGCACGGCGACCGGGCCGCCGGGAGCCGCGGCAGCGGGGGCGGTCTGCCGCGGGCGTACCCCGAAAGCAAGCGCGACCAGCGCGATCAGGCCGACCTCGACGGCCATCACCGGTCGCCAGCCCCAGCCGGCGTCCACGCTGGCCCCGATGACCACCGGGGCGAGGATGCCGAGGCCGGCGCAGGCGGCGTTGGCCTCGGTCAGCGCGGCCGGCGCGGCCGGCCCGTGCCGCGCGGTGAGCACGACGGCGACGCCGCTGATGACGATCATGCCGAAGGTGGCGATCACCACGACCGCGGCGATGGTGGCCGGCAGGGGACGCGCCACGCCGAAGGCGGTGACGCCGGCCGCGACGCCCGCGAGGCCGGTCCAGATGGCCGCGCCGCGGCCGACGCGGCGCGCGAGCGGCGCGAAGAGCGCACCGCCGAGCAGCGATCCGACGGCGATGCCGGTGCTGTGCAGGCCGGCGACCGCGGCGGAGGTGCCCTGTTCGTCGCGGAGCAGCGGGACCACCGGGCCGAAGCCGTAGAGGAAGAAACCCCAGAGACCCAGCTGGGCGTACGCCAGCCAGGTGGTCCGGTCACGGGTGAAGCGGGGCACGCGCCTTACGCTACAAGCGCTCGGTGCGTACCCCGCTCCTGGTGAGAGGCAGCTCTCCCGTCAGCGGACGCTGCGGGCGAACTGGCGGGCGGCCCAGAAGACGCCGGCGGCGGCGAGCACCGCGATGATGGTCAGCCCCTGCCAGACCTTGTCGTCGCCGAGGTCACCGGCGAACAGCGCGCGGGTGCCGTCGACCGCCCAGGAGAACGGGTTCCAGTCCGCGATGCCCTGCAACCAGCCGGGCGCGAAGGTCAGTGGGAGCAGGATGCCGGAGAGCAGGAGCACCGGCTGGGCGACGGTGTTCATCAGCGGTGCGAGGGCGTCCTCGCTCTTGACCTTGAGGGCGACCCCGTAGGAGACGGCGGAGGTCATCAGCGCGATGAGGGCCAGCATCAGGTACGCCAGGAGCAGGTCACCGATGAAGACCCGCAGGTCGAACAGGAGCGCGAGCAGGGTGATGATGACCGCCTGCGCGATCAGCGAGACGACGTCGCGCAGGGAACGGCCGAGCAGCAGGGCCAGGCGGCTGACCGGGGTGACCCGGGAGCGTTCGATGACCCCGGCGCGCAGCTCGGCGATCAGGCCGAAGCCCTGGAAGAGGCCACCGAAGATGGCCAGCAGGACCAGCAGGCCGGGTACGAAGATCTTGTAGGCCTCGGCCTGGGTGGGGGCGTTGAGGGCCGGCTTGAGCAGCGGGGCGAAGAGGAGCAGGTACATCACCGGCTGGAAGACGCCGACGAAGACCCAGACCGGGTTGCGCAGGAGCAGTTGGAGCTGCCGCTCGAAGATCAGCCACGTGTCGCGGGCGAGTTTCACGATGTCTCTCCGGTGGTCTCAGGACTCGCGCAGCGAGCGGCCGGTCTTGGTCAGGAAGACGTCGTCGAGGCTGGGACGGTGCAGCTCGATCGAGGTGAGCGTGAGGCCGGCGCTGTCGACCCGGCGGAGGATCTGCGGGATGGCGGTCGCGCCCTCGTCGACGTAGAGGCGCAGGCCGCCCTCCTCGGCGGTCTCCAGCTTGTTGACGTACGGCTCGGTGTCGAGCAGCTCGGCGGCCTGCGGCGTGGCGACGGCGTCCAGCCCCACCAGGACCACGTCGCCGGAGATCTCCCGCTTGAGGTCGGCCGGGGTGCCCTCGGCGACGACCTCGCCGTGGTCCATGATCGCGATCCGGTCGCAGAGGGCGTCGGCTTCGTCCAGGTAGTGCGTGGTGATGAAGACCGTCATCCCGTCGGTGCGCAGCCGCCGGATCTCGTCCCACATGTGGGCGCGGCTCTGCGGGTCGAGGCCGGTGGTCGGCTCGTCCAGGAAGACGATCCTCGGCTCGTGGATGATGCCGAGCGCGATCTCCACCCGGCGGCGCTGGCCGCCGGAGTAGGTCTTGCACTTGCGGTCGGCGTACTCGGTGAGCTGGAAGGCGTCCAGCGCACCGGCGGCGCGCCGGTGCGCCTCGGCCTTGGAGATGCCGTACATCCGCGCGTGCAGCACCAGCTCCTCGCGGGCGGTCGACTCGTCCCAGGTGCTGCCGCCCTGGGCGACGTAACCGATGCGGCGGCGCACCTCGGCCGGGTCCTTGCGCAGGTCGGCGCCGGCGATGGTCGCCTCGCCGCCATCCGGCTCGATCAGCGTGGCGAGCATCCGCAGGGTGGTGGTCTTGCCAGCACCGTTGGGGCCGAGGAAGCCGAAGATCTCCCCCTCGGTCACCTGGAGGTCGACCCCGCGCACGGCATCGACCGTCTTCGTCTCCCGACCGGTGCGGGTGCGGAACGACTTCCGCAGCCCTCTGGTCTCGATCATGTCTGGCTCCTGGTCGCCCCGGGCCGGCGGCGGCCGGCCATCTCTCTGTCCACAGAAGACGGCGCCGGACGGCGCGCTTCCCCGTTGTGCCGCGGTCAGGCTAACGCGATATAGCTCTTATGGTCAACGTTGATTATTAGGAGCCCGAGGTACGCGGCGGCAGGCGCTCCTCCCACCCGGACCACCCGTCCGCACGTTCCAGCCCATCAGGCAGGTACGACATCCCTTCGTCGATCCGGTTGGCGATCCGCTCGCACCAGGCGATCTCCACCTCGGCGCGGTCCGACCAGAGCTCGAACATCCAGCCCACGTGCACCGGCTTGGTGGACCGCAGCCAATCCGAGTTCAACGACGCACGCATCCATCCGACACCGGCGCGGAGCTGGTTCGCCCGGTTGCGCAGCGCCGCCGAGGCTTCCTCGCGGGGCAGCGCCGGCAGGAAGGAGAAGGCCGCCGCGAAGGGATCGGCCGGCTCGTGCAGCCGCCACCACAACCCACGCAGGAGCGTCTCGAACTCGTCCTCACCCTTCGGCGTGATCTCGTACGTGGTGCGAGCCGGACGGGCACCCACCTGCTCGGTCGCCACCTCGCGCAGCAGTCCCTCCTGGGTCAGCTTGCGCAGGGCGTGGTAGATCGAGCCGGGCTGGACGTTGGCCCACTTGTCGGCGTTCCAGCTCAGCAGCTCGCGGCGGACGTCGTAGCCGTGCACCGGCTGCATCCAGCGGACCAGTCCCAGGATCATCATTCGCGTGGCGGACACAGCCACAAGCGTATTAGACAAGTTTGACTAGAACCCGGTGGGACAGTGCCACATCCCACACTGAGCGATCGTTAGGGACATCAGGGTGGCCGATACACTCCCGGTCAACGACCTCCCGGGAGGAGCCACAAGGTGCGCAAGGTACTCATCGCCAACCGCGGCGAGATCGCCGTCCGCGTCATCCGCGCCTGCCGCGACGCCGGCCTCGGCAGCGTCGCCGTCTACGCGGACTCCGACCGGGACGCCCTGCACGCGACGCTCGCCGACGAGGCGTACGCGCTGGGCGGCGACACGGCGGCCGAGAGCTACCTGCGCATCGACAAGCTGATCGACGTCGCCGCGAAGGCCGGCGCCGACGCCGTCCACCCCGGGTACGGCTTCCTCTCCGAGAACGCCGACTTCGCCCAGGCGGTCATCGACGCCGGGCTGACCTGGATCGGCCCCACCCCGCAGGCCATCCGCGACCTCGGCGACAAGGTGACCGCCCGGCACATCGCCCAGCGGGCCGGCGCACCCCTGGTCCCCGGCACCCCCGACCCGGTGGGCAACGCCGACGAGGTGATCGCCTTCGCCGTCGACCACGGCCTGCCGGTCGCCATCAAGGCGGCCTTCGGCGGCGGCGGTCGCGGCCTCAAGGTGGCCCGCACGATGGAGGAGATCCCGCACCTGTTCGAGTCGGCCACCCGCGAGGCGGTCGCCGCGTTCGGCCGGGGCGAGTGCTTCGTCGAGCGCTACCTGGACAAGCCCCGGCACGTCGAGGCGCAGGTCCTCGCCGACCAGCACGGCAACGTGATCGTCGTCGGCACCCGGGACTGCTCGCTGCAGCGCCGGCACCAGAAGCTGGTCGAGGAGGCCCCCGCGCCGTTCCTCACCGACGCGCAGCGCGCGCAGATCCACGACAGCGCCAAGGCGATCTGCCGGGAGGCCGGCTACCACGGCGCCGGCACGGTGGAATACCTGGTCGGCGCGGACGGCACCATCTCCTTCCTGGAGGTCAACACCCGCCTCCAGGTGGAGCACCCGGTGACCGAGGAGACGGCCGGCGTCGACCTGGTCCGTGAGCAGTTCCGGATCGCCGACGGCGAGAAGCTGCGCTTCAGCGAGGATCCGACCCCGCGCGGGCACGCCATCGAGTTCCGGATCAACGGCGAGGACCCGGGCCGCAACTTCCTGCCCGCCCCCGGCACGATCACCGCGCTGCGGCTGCCCAGCGGCCCGGGCGTCCGGGTGGACACCGGCGTCTCGGCCGGCGACGTGATCGGCGGCAACTTCGACTCGCTGCTGGCGAAGGTGATCATCACCGGCGAGACGCGTACCGAGGCGATCGAGCGGGCCCGCCGTGCGCTCGACGAGATGGTGGTCGAGGGCATGGCCACCGCGCTGCCGTTCCACCGCCTCGTGGTGCGGGACGAGGCGTTCACGTCCGAGCCGTTCACCGTGCACACCCGCTGGATCGAGACCGAGTTCGACAACACCGTGCCGGCGTTCACCGCCACCGCCGGCGCCGTCGAGGGCCCGGCCGAGCGCGAGACCGTCGTGGTCGAGGTGGGTGGCAAGCGGCTCGAGGTGGTCCTGCCCGCCGGCCTCGGCGCGGGTACGGCCACCGCCGCGCCGGCCACCAGGAAGCCGGGCCGCCGGGGCGGCTCCGCGAAGGCCGGCGCCGCCGTCGGCGGTGACGCCCTCACCTCGCCCATGCAGGGCACCATCGTCAAGATCGCCGTCGCCGACGGGGACACCGTCGCCGAGGGCGACCTGGTCGTGGTGCTGGAGGCGATGAAGATGGAGCAGCCGCTGCACGCGCACAAGGCCGGCACGGTCAGCGGCCTCTCCGCCGAGGTCGGCGCGGTCATCACCGCCGGCGCCGCCATCTGCACCATCGCCTGAGGTGATCAGCGGAGCGTGACCGCCGCCTCGGCGCGGACGGCGGCGGTCAGCGCACCCAGCACGGTCGAGTCCAAACGCCAGTGCTGCCAGTACAGCGGCACGTCGACGTACCGGCCGGGCGCCAGGTCGACACACGTGCCGTCGGCCAGGTCGGCGGCGGCCAACTGCTCGGGCACCACGCCCCAGCCGAGCCCCCGGCGGATCGCCTCGCCGAACGCCGGCACCGACGGCACGTGGTGCACGGGCGGGTCCAGGTGCCGCCCCGTCACCGACCGCAGGAAACGGTGCTGCACGCGGTCCTTGCGGTCGAACGCGACCATCGGCGCCGCGGCCAGCGCTGAGGCGGTCAGCCCGTCGGGGAACCACCGTCCGGCCCGACCGGACGCGGCCAGCGCGCGGTAGCGCATCGCGCCGAGCGGCACCGCCCGGCAGCCCTGCACCGCCTCCCGCTGCGCGGTCACCGCCGCCATGACGGCGCCGTCGCGCAGCAGGTCCGCCGTGTGGTCCTGGTCGTCCTGGCGTACGTCGAAACGGACCACCAGGTCGTCGGGCACCCGGGCCAGCGCGGCGACGAACCAGGTGGCCAGGGAGTCTGCGTTCACCACCACGGCCAGCCGGGTGCCCAGGCGGTCCCCGGTCAGCGCCCCGCGCGCGTCGGCCAGCGCCTCCCGTTCCAGCAGGTCCAGTTGTCCCGCGAGACGCAGCAGAGGCCGGCCCGCCTCGGTGGCCCGGCACGGCCGCGTACGCCGCACGAGGACCTGCCCGACCGCCTCCTCCAGCGCCCGGATCCGCTGACTGACCGCGGACGGGGTCACGTGCAGGACCCGGGCCGCCGCGTCGAAGCTTCCCTCGGCCACCACGGCCGTCAGCGTGCGGAGCTGCGCCGAATCGAGTCCCTCCATAAGCTGAGCTTACGGAGCATCAGAAACATGAGCTGGACTGGCCCAAGCGGACGACCATAGCCTCGTGACGTGCCTGATCTGCTGCCCTCGGCTCTCGCCGGGTTCTCCGTGTCCCTCGCCCTGATCGTCGCCATCGGCGCGCAGAACGCCTTCGTGCTCCGCCAGGGGTTGCGCCGCGAACACGTCGTACCGGTGGTGGTGGCGTGCGCCGCCTCCGACGCCCTGCTCATCGCGGCCGGGATCGCCGGCCTCGGCACCGTCGTCTCCGGGCATCCGACGCTGCTCACCGCCGTCCGCTGGGGCGGCGCGGTCTTCCTGTTCTCCTACGCGCTCCTCGCGGCCCGGCGCGCACTGCGCCCCGGCACTCTGGCACCGACCGACCGACCGCCGGCCCCCCTGCGGGCGACCGTCCTCGCCTGCCTAGCGTTCACCTACCTCAACCCGCACGTGTACCTGGACACGGTGCTGCTCATCGGCGGGATCGCGCAGCAGCACGAGGACCGCTGGGCCTTCGGCGGGGGCGCCGTGCTGGCCAGCGTCGTCTGGTTCAGCGCGCTCGGCGCCGGGGCGCACCGGCTCGCGCCCCTGCTGGCGCGTACCCAGGCGTGGCGGGTGTTGGACGGGGCCGTCGCCCTCGTGATGGCCGCGGTGGCCGCGGCCCTGCTCCTGGGGTGAGCGTGCGGGAGGTGTTTTCCGTGACCACCGGCGGCGGTCGCGGCGGTTGCCAGGAATGATGGCCGGGTGCGGTTCCTACATGGCGCGGTCCCCGCGCACGACCTGACCTACAACGACGTCTTCATGGCGCCGGCCCGCTCCGAGGTGGGCTCGCGACTCGACGTCGACCTGGCCACCAGCGACGGTACGGGCACCACCATCCCGCTGGTGGTGTCGAACATGACCGCGGTGGCCGGGCGGCGGATGGCCGAGACGGTCGCCCGCCGGGGCGCCATCGCGGTCATCCCGCAGGACATCCCCATCGAGGTCGTGGCGAACGTCGTCGCCTGGGTGAAGCAGCGGCACCTCGTGCACGACACGGCCATCACCCTCGGCCCGACCGACACCGTCGGCGACGCCATCCACCTGCTGCCGAAGCGCTCGCACGGCGCGGTGATCGTGGTCGACCCGGAGAGCCGCCCCCTCGGCGTGGTGACCGAGGCGGACACCGTGGGCGTGGACCGGTTCGCCCAACTCCGGCACGTGATGTCGACCGAGCTGCACACGGTGCCGGCCGACGCGGACCCGCGTACCGGCTTCGACCGGCTGTCGGCCGGGCGTCGGCGGCTCGCCCCGGTGGTGGACGCCGACGGGCGGCTGGTCGGTGTGCTCACCCGGCAGGGCGCCCTGCGGGCGACCCTCTACAAGCCGGCCGTCGACGACCGGGGCCGGCTGCGCATCGCCGCCGCCGTCGGCATCAACGGCGACGTGGCGGGCAAGGCCGCCGCGCTGCTCCAGGCCGGGGTGGACACCCTGGTCGTGGACACCGCGCACGGCCACCAGGAGCGGATGATCTCCGCGTTGCGGAGGGTCCGCGAGGTCGATCCGCACGTCCCGGTGGCGGCCGGAAACGTCGTCACCGCCGAGGGCGTACGCGACCTGGTCGAGGCCGGCGCGGACATCATCAAGGTGGGCGTCGGTCCGGGAGCGATGTGCACCACCCGGATGATGACCGGGGTCGGCCGGCCGCAGTTCTCCGCCGTCCTGGACTGCGCGGCGGCAGCTCGCGAGCTGGGTCGGCACGTGTGGGCCGACGGCGGCGTACGGCACCCGCGCGACGTCGCGCTCGCCCTGGCCGCCGGCGCGTCCAACGTGATGATCGGTTCCTGGTTCGCGGGGACCTACGAGTCCCCCGGCGACCTCTACACCGACGCCGACGGGCGGCGCTACAAGGAGAGCTTCGGCATGGCGTCGGCGCGCGCGGTCAGCGCCCGTACCGCCGACGACAGCGCCTTCGACCGGGCCCGCAAGGCGATCTTCGAGGAGGGCATCTCCTCGGCCCGGATGTACCTCGACCCGACCCGACCCGGTGTGGAGGACCTCATCGACGAGATCATCTCCGGGGTACGCAGCGCCTTCACCTACGCGGGCGCGCGGAACCTGGACGAGTTCCACGAGCGGGCGCTGGTCGGCGTGCAGAGCGCGGCCGGCTACACCGAGGGGATGCCGCTGCCCACGAGCTGGTGACCGGCGGGAGGTCGGGACCCGCACCGCTGCTCGCCGGAGCCGTCCGTGCGCGCCCTCCCGGCCGGCATCCTCCTCTGCCCGACACCCTCCCGTCCCGCGCCCTCCCGTCCCGCGCCCTCCCGTCCCGCGCCCTCCCGTCCCGCGCCCTCCCGTCCCGCGC
>NZ_JBFAMU010000094.1:0-13980 GCF_040656655.1 Micromonospora sp. NPDC049799 | reverse complement strand
GGTCACGGCGGCCACCCGGCCGGACGCGCGCAGCGCCCGCCGGGTGGCGGCGCCGACGCGCCCCGGTTCTCTGCTACGCCTGTGTGAGCCGGCCATGGCGACGGCGGGTCAGGAACCGGCTCCGGTGGTACGACGGCGGCCCCCGAAGAAGCCGAACCCGACGGCGAGCGCCACCGCGGCGAAGCCCCCGATCAGCAGCAGGGAACCCGGACCGGTGCCGCCGGCCGTGCCGCCGCCCCCGGTCGCCGGTCCCTTGGTGGGCTGCGCCATGTCCAGCACGGTGAACGTGGACGTCGCGGTCCTGCCGTTGTCGCAGCGCAGGTCGACCGGGTAGTCGCCGGGCTCCTTGCTGCCTGGCACGGTGACCTGTCCGGTGAGGAACCCGTTGTCCGGTCGCAGCACGACCCGGTCGAACGCGTCCGAGTGCACGGTTGCCTGCTCGTTGTTGGCGTTGTCGCAGCTGGCCCGGATGCTCACCCGTGTGCCCGCCTGGGCGGGGTTGGGTGTCACCTCCACGAAGGTGTTCTCCTCCGCCCGGGCCGGCGCGGCTCCGACCAGGGCGAACGCCCCGATCAGGACGAGCGCCCCGAGCAGTCGGACGATGACTCCCGAGGCGTCGAACACGCTCGGGTACGGTCGCAGACCCCGCATGATCCTCCCTCCCGGCACCGGTGCACCGGTCCTGCTGGGGCGACGCGCGGTGCTTTCCCGCTGGTCGGCCGGGCACACGGAGGGACGGCGTGTTAAGCGGGGGCCCTTCCTCTACCGGAGGCGTTGACGGGGGGGCCTTCCCTTCCGCCCAGCGGGGCGACCGGGTGCCACTCCAGCGGGGTGGAGAGGACCATGGTGCTGGACGGCTGGCCGTACGGGGCGAGCCGGTCGATGACCCCCTCGAACTCGCCGATCGAGCCGGCGGCGACCTTGAGCACGCTGCACGCGTCGCCGGTGATCCGGTGGATTTCCATGATCTCCGGCCAGCCCGCCACCTCGGGATCGTTGAGGATGCAGCGCGACCCGTAGCAGGACATCCGGATCAGCGCGACCACGGTGCGACCGGCGCGGGCCAGGTCGACGTGCGCGTGGTAGCCGGTGATCACGCCCGACTCCTCCAGCCGCCGCACCCGCTCGGCGACGGCCGGCGGGGAGAGG
This sequence comes from Micromonospora sp. NPDC049799, assembly GCF_040656655.1. NCBI lineage: Bacteria > Bacillati > Actinomycetota > Actinomycetes > Micromonosporales > Micromonosporaceae > Micromonospora > Micromonospora sp. NPDC049799. The sequence continues at coordinate 12,831 of NZ_JBFAMU010000094.1, read as the reverse complement.
TGCACCCGGCGCGACAGCTCACTGAAGGACAGCCGTGCGTCGGCCTGAAGCTCGCGCAGCAGCGCCCAGTCCATCTCGTCCACGCTCCGACCTTACGTTCTCCAACCCGATGCCGCCTATCGCCTTTCATCCCAGAGGTCCCACCTGACCAGCGCCGTTGCTTCGGCATTCCGTCGGCGGTTCCCACCGCGAGATCATGGCGTCCACCGGCGTGTCGCCGGTGGAACGGTGCGAGCGGAGGGAGCGGAACGTGGAACGGACGGACCCGAGAGCGGCCAACCGGGCGGCGGTGCGGCCGGTCACCCCGCGTCAACGTGCCGCGCGGGCGGCCCGCAACGGCGGCGAGCCCACCCTGGAGTTCACCGAGCGCGTGCCGTACGACGCGTACGTGCAGGCCAGCACGCTGCACCGGTTGCAGACGCCGTTGAGCGACGACCCGGGCGAGATGTCGTTCCTGATGGTCAGCCAGATCATGGAGCTGTACTTCGGGCTGACCTGCCACGAGCTGCGCGAGACGTCCCGCCTGCTGCGGGAGGACCGGGTCTGGGACGCCCTGGCCCCGCTGCGTCGCGCCGCCCTGCACCTGGAGGGGCTCAACGCGGCCTGGAAGGGGCTGCGCTGGATGACCCCGGCCGACTTCAACCGGTTCCGCAACCTGCTCGGCGAGGGATCCGGCTTCCAGTCCGCGATGTACCGCCACCTGGAGTTCCTGCTCGGGCTCCGGGACCCGGCGCTGATCCGGCCGTTCCGCCGCCAGACCGACGTGTACGCGGACCTGACGGCCACCCTCGCCGCCCCCAGCGTGTGGGACGAGGTCGTCGCGCTGCTCGCCCGGCACGGCCACGACCTCCCGGCCGAGCTGCTGGAGCGGGACGTCGCCGGGGAGCACGAGCCGCACGCGGCCGTCGAGGCGGCCTGGGTGCGGATCTACGACGACGAGGGGCCGGACAACCACCTGCGCCTGCTCGGCGAGGCCCTGGCCGAGGTGGCCGAGCAGTTCGGCGACTGGCGGTGGAACCACGTCAAGGCGGTGCAACGCACGATGGGCGCCAAGGTCGGCAGCGGTGGTTCGGCCGGCCTGGCGTGGTTGCAGCGCAGCATGGCCCGGGTGGTCTTCCCGGAGCTGTGGTCGGCCCGAACCGCGATGTGACCGGAGAACACGAGATGCACACCCTGGAACACGAGGCCCATCGCCTCGACGCGGCCGACCGAGGCCACCGGCACCTGTTCCACGTGCCGCCGGCCGACGGGGGCCGCTACCCCGAGACCGCGTACCTGGCCGGCAACTCGCTCGGCCTGCAACCCCGGGCGACCCGGGACGACCTCCTCGCCGACCTGGACGCCTGGGCGCGGCTGGGCGTCGAGGGGCACCTGGAGGCGAACCGGCCGTGGCTGCCGTACCACGAGCTGCTCACCGGGCCCGCCGCGCGACTGGTCGGCGCCCGCCCGGCGGAGGTCGTGGTGATGAACTCCCTCACCGTCGACCTGCACCTGCTGATGGTCAGCTTCTACCGGCCGGCGGGCCGTCGCACCCGGATCGTCATCGAGGACACCGCCTTCCCCTCGGACAGCTACGCCGTCCGTAGCCAGGCCCGGTTCCACGGCCTGGACCCGGACACCGCGGTGGTCCGGCTGACGCCGCGGGCCGGTGAGGACACCCTGCGCACCTCCGACGTCTGCGACTTCCTCGCCGCCGAGGGCGACACGGTCGCGCTGGTGCTGCTGGGCGGGGTCAACTACCTGACCGGCGAGCTGCTCGACATCCCGGCGGTCACCGCGGCCGGCCGCGCCGCCGGTGCCGTCGTCGGCTGGGACCTGGCGCACGCGGCCGGGAACGTCCCGCTGGCCCTGCACGACTGGGACGTCGACTTCGCCGCCTGGTGCTCCTACAAGTACCTGAACTCCGGGCCCGGTGCGCTGGCCGGCGTCTTCGTCCACGAGCGGCACCTGGGCGATCCCGACCTGCCCCGCTTCGAGGGCTGGTGGAGCACCGAGTCGGCCACCCGCTTCGAGATGACCCCGGTGTCCCGGCCGCCGGCCACCGTGGAGGCGTGGCAGATCTCCAACCCGCCCATCCTGGCGATGGGCCCGGTCCGCACCTCGCTGGAGATCTTCGACTCCGTCGGCATGCCGGCGCTGCGGGAGCGCAGCCTGCGGCTCACCGGCTGGCTGGAACGGCTGCTCGACGAGGTGACCGCCGACCGGCCGCTGACCGTGGTCACCCCGCGCGACCCCGCGCGCCGGGGCTGCCAACTGTCCGTGCGGATCGGCGCCAGCAGCGCCGCCGGGCTGGCCAAGCGGCTGCGGTACGAGCACGGCGTGATCGCCGATGCCCGGGAGCCGGACATCATCCGGTTCGCCCCGGTGCCGCTCTACTCGACGTACCACGACTGCTGGCGCGTCGCCGAGGCGCTGGCCGCGACGGTGGAGGGACGGTCATGATCCGGCGGGACGAGGTCGCGGTGGTCGGTGCCGGGCTGGCGGGTTGCCTGCTGGCCTGCTTCCTGGCCCGCCGGGGCTACCCGGTGGCGATCTACGAGCGGCGGCCGGACCCCCGCACCGGCACGGTCGAGCGGGGACGCTCGATCAACCTGGCGCTGTCCGAGCGGGGTCTCGACGCGCTGCGCCGGATCGGGCTGGACAAGCAGGTGATGGCGGACGCGCTGCCGATGCGCGGCCGGATGATCCATCCGGTCTCCGGAGAGTCGCACTTCCAGTCGTACAGCGTCTCCGGTGACCGGGCGATCAACTCGATCAGCCGGGGCGCGCTCAACAACGCGCTGCTGGACGCCGCCACCGCGCTGCCCGGCGTGCGGGTCGCCTTCGACCACCGGCTGGTCGGGCTCGACCCCGCCAGCGGCGACATGACCTTCGAGACTCCGCAGGGCACGGTCGCGGCCAGCGCGTCGGTCGTCCTGGGCGCCGACGGCGCCGGCTCCGCCGTGCGGGGACAACTGCTGCGGTACGGGCTGCTGACCGAGAGCCTGGACTTCCTCGACTACGGCTACAAGGAGCTGACCATCCCGCCGGTCGACGGCGACTTCGCCCTGGACCCGGAGGCCCTGCACATCTGGCCGCGCGGCACCTCGATGATGATCGCGCTGCCCAACCCGGACCGCTCGTTCACCTGCACGCTGTTCTGGCCCACCCACGGCACCGCGAGTTTCGCCTCGCTCGGCAGCCCGGCGGCGATCGAGCGGCACTTCGCCACGCACTACCCGGACCTGCCGCCGCTGGCCCCGAACCTGGTGGACGACTACCAGCACAACCCGGTGGGCGTGCTCGGCACCGTCCGCTGCGACCCGTGGCAGGTCGACGGGAAGGTCGCTCTGCTGGGCGACGCGGCCCACGCCATCGTGCCGTTCTACGGCCAGGGCGCCAACGCCGCGTTCGAGGACGTCGTCGAACTGGACCGGTGCCTGGACGAGTGCGCCGACGACTGGTCGGCGGCGCTGCCGCTGTTCCAGCACCGCCGGCAGGTCAACGCCGAGGCCATCGCGCGGATGGCGTTGACCAACTTCGTGGAGATGCGGGACAAGGTCGCCTCGCCGCTGTTCCGGCTGGGCCGCCGGGTGGAACACGCGCTGGAACGGGCCCTTCCCGGCCGGTACGTTTCGCAGTACGAGCTGGTGTCCTTCTCGACCACCCCGTACGCCGAGGTGCGCCGCCGGGTCCGCCGGCAGCACCGCGTGCTCGGTGCCGTCGCCGCAGGAGCGGCGCTGCTGGTGGCCGGCACGGTCGGGGCCCTGGTCGGTCGGACGTCCGGTGGCCCGGCCGCCGGCACGCAACGAGGGAGGCGTCGATGACCGTCTGGGATCCCCGGTTGACGGCCGGTCGGTCGCCCGACGGGCCGGGTCTGCTGCGCAACTTCGTGGCCGGCGAGTTCGTCGAGGCGGGACGCCGGTTCACCAAGCGCAGCCCGGTGACCGGCGAGCCGGTCTTCGAGGTCGCCGAGGCGAGCGGCTCCACCGTGGACGACGCGGTCGCGGCGGCGCGTGCGGCGCTGCGCGGCCCGTGGGGCCGGATGGGGGAGCGGGAGCGGGCGGAGGTGCTGCGCCGGGTCGCCGACGAGCTGGAACGCCGCTTCGACGACCTGGTCACCGCCGAGGTCGCCGACACCGGCAAGGCCATCTCCCAGGCCCGTACGCTCGACGTTCCGCGCGGCGCGGCGAACTTCCGGGCCTTCGCCGAGATCGTGGCGACCGCGCCCACCGAGTCGTTCACCACGGTCACCCCGACCGGTGGCCGGGCGCTCAACTACGCGGTCCGCAAGCCGGTCGGCGTGGTCGCCGTCATCGTGCCGTGGAACCTGCCGCTGCTCCTGCTCACCTGGAAGGTCGCTCCCGCGCTGGCCTGCGGCAACGCGGTGGTGGTGAAGCCGAGCGAGGAGACGCCCGCCTCGGCGACGCTGCTCGCCGAGGTGATGGCGGCGGCCGGCGTGCCGGCCGGGGTGTTCAACCTGGTGCACGGCTTCGGGCCGGACTCGGCCGGGGAGTTCCTCACCCGGCACCCGGACGTCGACGCGATCACCTTCACCGGCGAGTCGTCCACCGGCGGGGCGATCATGCGCGCGGCGGCCGACGGGGTGAAGGCGGTGAGCTTCGAGTTGGGCGGCAAGAACGCCGGGCTGGTCTTCGCCGACGCGGACCTGGACGCGGCGGTCGCCGGGTCGGTGCGGTCCAGCTTCACCAACGGTGGGCAGGTCTGCCTGTGCACCGAACGGATCTACGTGCAGCGCCCGGTCTACGAGGAGTTCACCGCGCGCCTGGCGAAGCGGGCCGCCGACCTGGCGTACGGGTGGCCGGCCGACGAGGCGACCGCGAACATGCCGCTGATCTCGCACCAGCACCGGGAGAAGGTGCTCGGCCACTACGACCTGGCCCGCGCCGAGGGCGCCGACGTGCTCACCGGGGGCGGGACGCCGCGCTTCGGCGACGCCCGCGACGGCGGGGCCTACGTGCAGCCGACGGTGCTCACCGGGCTCGGCCCGGACGCCCGGACCAACACCGAGGAGATCTTCGGCCCGGTCGTGCACGTCGCGCCCTTCGACGACGAGGACGAGGCGTACGCCCTGGCCAACGGCACCCGGTACGGCCTGGCGGCGACGGTCTGGACGCGGGACGTGGGCCGGGCGCACCGGGCCGGGGCGCGGCTGGACGCCGGCATCGTCTGGGTCAACACCTGGTTCCTGCGCGACCTGCGCACCCCGTTCGGCGGGGTGAAGGCGTCCGGCATCGGCCGCGAGGGTGGCGTGCACTCGCTGGACTTCTACTCCGAACTCACCAACGTCTGCGTGGATCTCACATGACCTCTGATCTGGAAGCCGCCGCCCGGGAGCTGACCGAGGCCCGGGAGAGCGGCAAGCCCTGCCCGCCGCTGCGCGGCCGGCTGCTGACCGAGGGGGACGTCGCCTCGGCGTACCTCGTCCAGCAGGCGCAGGTCCGCGAGTGGCTGCGGCACGGCCACCGGCGGGTCGGCGCGAAGATCGGGCTGACCAACCCCGTCGTGCAGGAGAGCTTCGGCGTCTACCAGCCCGACTTCGGCGTCCTGACCGACGCCATGGCGGTGCCGGACGGCGCCGAGGTGGGCATCGACCGCCTGCTCCAGCCCCGCGTCGAGGCCGAGGTCGCCTTCGTCCTCGGCGTCGACCTGCCCGACGGGCGGATCACCACCGCCGACCTGCTGCGCGCCGTGGACCACGTGCTGCCGGCCATCGAGATCGTCGACTCGCGGATCGCCGGCTGGGACATCTCCATCGTGGACACCGTCGCCGACAACGCCTCCAGCGGCCTGTTCGTCCTCGGTACCACCCCGCGCCGGCTCGCCGACGTTGACCTGCGGCTGTGCGGGATGGTCCTGGAGCACGCGGGGGAGCCGGTCTCGGTCGGTGCCGGTGCGGCCTGCCTCGGCAACCCGCTGCACGCGTTGGAGTGGCTGGCCGGCACGATGGCCCGCTCCGGCGACCCGCTGCGGGCCGGCGACGTGGTGCTCTCCGGAGCGCTCGGCCCGATGGTGCCGGTGACCCCCGGCGCGGCGTACGAGGCCCGGATATCCGGCCTCGGTTCGGTCCGGACGTGTTTCTCGAAGGGCGGTGACCAGTGAGCACGGGTGTGGCGGTGATCGGGTCCGGCAACATCGGGACCGACCTGATGATCAAGGTGCTGCGGCTCAGTGACAGCCTGCGCATGGTGGCGATGGCCGGCATCGACCCGGACTCCGACGGCCTGGCGCGGGCCCGGCGGCTGGGCGTCGCGACCACCGCCGGGGGCGTGGACGGGCTCGTCGCGCTGCCCGGGTTCGCCGACGTCGAACTGGTCTTCGACGCCACCTCGGCCGGGGCGCACCGGCACAATGACGCGGTGCTGCGCGCCCACGGCCGGACGGTCGTCGACCTGACCCCGGCGGCAGTCGGCCCGTACGTGGTGCCGCCGGTCAACCTCGACGAGCACCTGCACGAGACGAACGTCAACATGGTGACCTGCGGTGGCCAGGCGACCGTGCCGATCGTCGCCGCCGTCGGCCGGGTCACCCCGGTGGCGTACGGCGAGATCGTCGCCTCGATCGCCTCGCGGTCCGCGGGGCCGGGCACCCGGGCCAACATCGACGAGTTCACCGAGACCACCGCGCGGGCGATCGAGGTGGTCGGCGGCGCCGAGCGCGGCAAGGCGATCATCGTGCTGAACCCGGCCGAGCCGCCGCTGCTCATGCGGGACACCGTCTACTGTCTCTGCCCGGACGCCGACGCCGACCGGTCCGCGATCGCCGCCTCGGTGGCGGACATGGTGGCGACCGTGCAGGAGTACGTCCCGGGCTACCGGCTGAAGCAGGACGTGCAGTTCGACCGGGTCGACAGCTACGTGCCGTCGCTCGGGCGGCACCTCACCGGGCTCCAGGTGTCGGTCTTCCTGGAGGTCTCCGGCGCGGGTCACTACCTGCCCGCGTACGCCGGAAACCTGGACATCATGACCTCGGCCGCGCTGCGCACCGCGGAGCGCCTGGTCGCCCTTCGCAGGACGGTGACCGCATGACGGACCTGTACATCCAGGACGTGACCCTGCGCGACGGCATGCACGCCATCGCCCACCGGTACACCGTGGACCAGGTGCGGACCATCGCGGCGGCGCTGGACGCGGCCGGGGTGGCCGCCATCGAGGTCGCGCACGGCGACGGGCTGGCCGGGTCCAGCGTCAACTACGGGCACGGCGCGGCGAGCGACGCCGACTGGATCTCCGCCGCCGCCGAGGTGCTGACCACCGCGAAGCTGACCACCCTGCTGCTGCCCGGCATCGGCACCATCGCCGACCTGCGGGCGGCCAAGGCGCTCGGCGTGGCCAGCGTCCGGATCGCCACCCACTGCACCGAGGCCGACATCTCCGCCCAGCACATCTCCTGGGCCCGGGAGAACGGCATGGACGTCTCCGGGTTCCTGATGATGTCGCACATGGCCGACCCGGCCGCGCTGGCCGCGCAGGCGAAGCTGATGGAGTCGTACGGCGCGCACTGCGTCTACGTCACCGACTCCGGCGGCCGGCTGCTGATGTCCGACGTGGCCCAGCGGGTCGACGCGTACCGGCAGGTGCTGGAGCCGGAGACGCAGATCGGCATCCACGCCCACCACAACCTCTCCCTCGGCGTGGCCAACAGTGTGGTCGCGGTCGAGCACGGGCGGATCCTCGGCGCCACCCCGGCCGGTGCAGACGCCGCGCACGGCCGGACCGTCCGGGTGGACGCGTCGCTGGCCGGGATGGGCGCGGGCGCCGGCAACGCCCCGCTGGAGGTGTTCGTCGCGGTCGCCGAGTTGCACGGCTGGAAGCACGGTTGCGACGTGTTCGCGCTGATGGACGCCGCCGACGACGTCGTCCGCCCGTTGCAGGACCGACCGGTCCAGGTGGACCGGGAGACCCTCTCCCTCGGGTACGCGGGCGTCTACTCCAGCTTCCTCCGGCACGCCGAACGTGCCTCCGAGAAGTACGGCGTGGACGTCCGCTCGATCCTCGTCGAACTAGGCCGGCGCCGGATGGTCGGCGGCCAGGAGGACATGATCGTGGACGTGGCGCTGGACCTCGCCGGCCGCCGCGAGCAGGAGGAGACCGCATGATCGGGCCGGACATCGCGGGGATCGCCGAGAAGTTGGGCGGCGCCGCGGACAACGCCACCGCCATCGCCCAGCTGGCCGCCGACACCGGCCTGGACGTCGACGCCGCGTACGCGGTGCAGACCGCGCTGGTCCAGCGTCGCATCGAGCGGGGCGAGCGGCTGGTGGGCCTGAAGATGGGCCTGACCAGCAGGGCCAAGATGGCGCAGGTCAACGTCGACGAGGTCATCTGGGGGCGGCTCACCGACGCGATGCGGGTCCCCGACGGCGGCACGGTCGACCACGGCGCCTTCATCCACCCCCGGGTCGAGCCGGAGGTCGCGTTCCTGCTGGACCGCCTGCCCGAGCCGGGCGAGCCGCTGGGCTCCTTCACCGACGCGGTGCGCGCGGTGGCACCGGCGATCGAGCTGATCGACTCCCGCTACGCCAACTTCACCTTCTCGCTGCCCGACGTCGTCGCGGACAACACGTCGGCCGCCGCCTTCGTGGTCGGACCGTGGAGCCCGGTGCCGGACGGGCTGGACAACCTCGGTGTGCTGCTGGAGATCGACGGGCGGGTCGCCCAGGTCGGCTCGACGGCGGCGATCCTCGGTGACCCGCGCCGGGCCCTCGACGAGGGTGTCCGGTTGGCCGGCCGGCACGGCGTACGCCTGGAGGAGGGTTGGGTCTTCCTGGCCGGCGCCGCGACGGCCGCCGTGCCGCTGCGCCCCGGCGCCCACGTCCGGGCCGTCGTGGAGACGTTGGGCACGGCGTCGTTGCGGGCGTCGGCATGACGGCCCGGGTGGTGGCCGGCAAGGCCGTCCCGCGCGGCGCGTTTCCGCACGTCAAGGTCGCGGGCGGCTTCGTCTTCGTCTCCGGTACGTCGTCCCGGCGGCCGGACAACAGCTTCGCCGGTGTCGAGGTGGACGAGTTCGGCACGACCAACCTGGACGTCCGGGAGCAGACCCGGGCCGTGATCGGCAACATCCGCGACCTGCTGCGCTCGGTCGGTGCCGACCTCGGCGACCTCGTCCAGGTCACCAGCTACCTGGTGAACATGAACGACTTCGGCGGCTACAACGAGGTGTGGGCGGAGTTCTTCGACGCCACCGGCCCCACCCGGACGACCGTCGCGGTCCACCAGCTACCCCATCCGCACCTGCTGATCGAGATGCAGGCCGTCGCCCTGCTCCCCCCACAAGGAGGTCAGTCGTCGTGAGTGAGATCGCGGAGCCGTTCAGCTTCCCCGGTTGGATCGCCGAGAACCAGCACCTGCTGAAGCCGCCGGTGGGCAACAGGGAGATGTTCCCGGGTGGGGACGACTTCATCGTCATGGTGGTGGGCGGCCCCAACCAGCGGACCGATTTCCACGTCGACCCGTACGAGGAGTTCTTCTACCAGGTCAAGGGCAACATGCACATCAACCTGATGCTCCCGGAGGGGCCGCGTACGGTGCACGTGCGCGAGGGGCAGATGTGGATGCTGCCGCGCGACACCCCGCACTCGCCGCAGCGGCCGGAGGCCGGCTCGATCGGCGTGGTGGTCGAGCGCGTCCGCGAGGAGGGCACGCTGGAGAGGTTCCAGTGGTACTGCCCGGAGTGCGGGCACAAGGTGCACGAGGTGGAGTTGCAGGTCCGCGACATCGCCGCCGACCTGCCCCCGGTGTTCCAGGCGTTCTACGCCGACGAGAAGGCCCGCACCTGCGACAACTGCGGCGCGCTGCACCCGGGCAAGGGCTGATGCGGCCACCCGTCGTCGACGTCCACACGCACCTCGTACCGAAGGGGTGGCCGGACCTCGCCGCGGCGTGCGGCGGGTCCGGCTGGCCCTGGCTGCGGATCGACTCCGAGCGCGCCGCCATGATCATGGTGGGCGGGACGGAGTTCCGGCCGGTCGGCGCGGCGTGCTGGGACGCGCCGACCCGCCTGGCCGACATGGACGCCGACGGCGTGGACGTGCAGGTCGTCTCGCCGACCCCGGTGTTCTTCTCCTACGACCGTCCGGCGGACCAGGCCGTCAAGGTCGCCCGGATCTTCAACGACCTGACCCTGGAGGTCACCGCGGCCGGGGGCGACCGGCTCGTGCCGTTCTGCCAGGTGCCGCTGCAGGACCCGGACGCGGCCTGCGCGGAGCTGGACCGCTGCCTGGCGTCGGGCCACGTGGGTGTGGAGATCGGCAACCACGTCGGCGACCGCGACCTGGACGACGCGGGGATCGTGCAGTTCCTGACCCACTGTGCCGAGGTCGGCGCGCCGGTCTTCGTGCATCCCTGGGACATGCCCGGTGGTCCCCGACTGGATCGCTGGATGGCCCGCTGGCTCACCGGCATGCCCGCCGAGACGCACCTGTCGGTGCTGGCGCTGATCCTCGGCGGCGTCTTCGACCGGGTGCCCGGGACGCTGCAGATCTGCTTCGCGCACGGCGGCGGCAGTTTCCCGTTCTGGCTGGGCCGCGCTGACAACGCCTGGCACCGCCGCAACGACCTGGTACGCGGCGCCTCCACGATGCCGCCGAGCCGTTACGTCGACCGGTTCAGCGTGGACTCCGTCGTCTTCGAGCCGGCCGCCCTGCGGCTGCTGGTCGACACGATGGGCGCCGAGCGGGTGCTGCTCGGCAGCGACTACCCGTACCCGCTGGGGGAGCGCCCGGTCGGCGCGGTGGTGCACCGGTCGGACTTCCTCACCGACGCGCAGCGCGCCCGGATCCTCGGCGGCAACGCCCTGCGCTTCCTCGGCATGGACCGGCAGGTCGCCTGATCGACCGTGCGATCCGGGGTCCCGGGCGCCTCGGTGGACGCGCTTCCCGGGAAGTGGCGCGTCCACCGCTTGCAGAAGGGGTCAGGAGTGGGGGCAGGTGTCCCGGTACTCCTGAATCGTCGTGCCGCGTGGCGCCGGGCAGAGGAACTGTTCGTAGCGGGTGTCGTCGTCCACGAACCGCTTCAGCCAGGAGATGCTGTACTTGGCGATGGTCACGTTCGGTGACGTGGGCGCCGAGTGGCTGGCGGCGTTGAGTTCGAGGTACGCCTTGTCCAGGGTGGACGGCAGGCTGGTGTAGAACGGCTCCGAGTGCGAGGTCACCGAGGCGATGGAGTCGTTCTCCGCACCCACGACCAGCGTCGGGACGCGTACCCCGGACCAGTTCTTGACGGTGTGCCAGCCGGTCAGCGGGATCGCGGCCTGCAACGCCGGCCGGGCGTTCGCCGCGGACAGGGTGCCGCCGCCGCCCATCGAGTGGCCCATCACGGCGAGTCGGTTCCGGTCGATCCGGGTCCGCACCGTACTGGTGTTGGTGAGGTGGTCGAGGGCGGCGAGCAGTTGGGTTCCGCGGCTGGCCGGCTGGTCGTAGCGGGACAGGGTGTCGATGGTGACGACGACGAAGCCCTGCGAGGCCAGCCGGGGCCCGAGCCAGGCCACGCTGGACTGGGTCGCGGTGTAGCCGGGGGAGATCGCCACCGCGCCGAAGGTGCCCTCGGCGGTGCTGGTGGGGTAGTAGACGGTGCCGCCGCGGAAGCCGCTGACGCTGGAGGCGGCGATGGTGGTCTGGGCGATGGCGAACGGGCCGCGGCTCGCCTCGATGCTCGCCGCGCTGGGGTCGGGGCCGCGCTGGTAGGGGCTCGCGGCGGCCTGGGCGGGCGCGGCGGCGGTCAGGCCGGCGCCGACCAGGAGCAGGGTCAGCGCCGCCCGGACGGTGGCGGTGGCCCAGCGGGGGGCCGGTCCGGGACGGGGACCGTGCCGGGGGACGGTGGGGGCTGCGGATGGCATGTGGTCGCTCCCTGTGGGGTGCGGAGGGCCCGGTTCCGGTGCCGATGGTGGTGGGCGGTCAGGAACCGATCGATGCATGTCCATCGATACGTCATCGTCCGTCGCCGTGTCGCCGGCCGCCAATCCCGGGCGGCCCCTGTCACCGCGATATGCGGCATCCGGCGTCCTCGCCGCCCGGCGGTCGGTCGTGTCGCCCCCGCCGTCGGCGTCCCACCGGGCAGGATGAGGGGATGGCCGAGCCGCACGACCTGACGGCGCTGGAGCAGGCCGCCGCGATCACGCGCGGCGAGCTGTCCAGCCGCGAACTGGTCGCGCACCACCTGGAGCGGGTCGCCGCGCTCGGCGACACGGTGGGTGCGTTCGTCACCGTCACCGCCCAGGCGGCCCTCGCCGCGGCCGACGCCGCCGACACCGTTCCGCCCGTGGACCGTGGCCCGCTGCACGGCGTGCCGACGGCGGTCAAGGACCTCACCCTCACCGCCGGGGTGCGCACCACCTTCGGCTCCGCCGCCTTCGCCGACTTCGTGCCGCCGGTCGACGCCGACGTGGTCCGCTTCATGAAGGCCGCCGGCCTGATCAGCCTCGGCAAGACCACCACCTCGGAGCTGGGCTGCTCGCTCTACTCCGAGGGGCTGGTCGCCCCGCCCGCCCGCAACCCGTGGGACCTCGCGTACACCGCCGGGGGCTCCAGTGGCGGCGCGGCGGCGGCCGTGGCGGCCGGGCTGGTGCCCGTCGCGCAGGGCTCCGACGGCGGTGGCTCGCTGCGCATCCCCGCGTCGATGTGCGGGCTGGTCGGCTACAAGCCCAGCCGGGGGCTGGTCTCCGGCGGACCGCTCGGCTTCGGCGCGTACGGGCTGCCGACCAACGGGCCGATCGGGCGAACCGTCGCCGACGTGGCGGCGCTGCTCGACGTGCTGGCCCACCCGGTGGCGGGGGAGCCGTACCTGCCGCCGGCCCAACCCGCCGGGGGTTGGCTCGGTGTCGCCCGGGCCGCCG
>NZ_JBFAMU010000093.1:0-14055 GCF_040656655.1 Micromonospora sp. NPDC049799 | reverse complement strand
GTCGATGCTGCTGGTGTACGCCCCGGACCGGATGCGCGGCCGGCTCCAGGGCGTCAACATCGTCGTCGTCGCCGGTGGCCCCCGCCTCGGCGACCGCGGCGACGTCGCCGTCGGCGCCGTCGAGGCCGGCGCCGGCCAGCTCGCCGAGGATCGCGGGCCGCAGCGTGTCGGGCAGCGGCGTCTCCTCCGGCTCGCACGCCCGCGCGAACACCGTCCGGACCGGCAGCGTCAGCGCATCGTCACCCATCGCCATCAGAACATCGGGTAGATGGAGGCGTCGCGCTTCGCCTTCTTCTTGCGGCGGCCGAACAGCCGGGCGATCACCGTACGCAGGAACGACATGGAGAGGTCACCTCAGTTCACTTCGGGTCGGCATCCGGGCCTCACGACAGCTGGAGGCTCTCGGCCAGCACCTGCGCGACGACGTCGTTGCCCTCGTCGGTGTAGTGACCGCGGTCGACGAAGAGCCAGTCCGACGGCTTGGTCAGCTCGGCGAGCCGGGAGAGCGTGTCGACGAACGGGACGCCCTTGCGGGCGCAGGCCTCGCCGAGAGCCGCGGCGTAGGCGGCGCCGGTCGCGATGCTGCCGACGTCGCCGTAGCGCTCCTCCCAGGTGCCGTAGTCGGAGAGCTCGTCGAACTCGTCGAAGAGCAGCTTCTCCTGCGGCGCCGGCGTCTCCCGCAGCCAGGTCGCGAGCGGCTGGAGGGCGAAACTCACCCGGGCGCCGGTCGCGGCGGCCATCACCAACCAACTGTCGAGGTTGCGCATCGTGACGCCGACCGCGGACTCGATCATGCCGGCCGTGGTCGGACGAGCCGCGGGCGGCGCGACCGACGGGGACGGCGGCCGCGGGCCGGTGCGCCACCGCCTGGTCTTGGCCGGCTCGGCGTACCGGGCGCGCAGCTCCTGCATCTTCTCGAAGTACTCGTTGCAGAAGAAGAAGGGCTCCTGGCCGCCGACGTCCACCCCGGTCAGCTGTCCCATGACCAGCGTGTTGAAGCCGCTGATGATGACGATCTCGTCGATCGGGGGCAACAGGTGCCGGTAGAGCACGAACAGCATCAACTCCTGGGTGGAGTTGAGGTAGGGGGCGCCGAAGGTCAACCACGGCCGGCTCGGCGCGTGCTTCGACCAGAGTCGCGACGCGATCGTGGCCGCGTCGCTGGTGGCGCCGTAACCCAGCGACACCGAACCGCCGACCAGCAGCCGGACCGGCCCGTCGAGCCGGTCGCCGCCGGCCGATCCCGGCCCGCTCGGACCGTGCGAGATCCGGAATCCGAGGCGGTCGGTGTTGATGGCCGCCGATCGGTAGTTCGGCCTGTTGAAATACATCAGATAGGGGAGGTATCTCATCTCCCCGCGATCCAGGAAATCGAGATAGTCCGACAGCTGAGGCGTCAACAGCTCGGTCTGCCGCACCATGAGAGGACCTCCATTCGCGAGCAGGTGGCCCTCCGGCCGAAATCCCTGTGAAGCAACCTAATGCCGGGGCGCCGGGGCGGCGTGTCCCCTAAAAGGGCCGCGTGCCGCCGCCGATTTTCCTGGCCCGGAGCGACCCCGTCGGCGTGCTAGCCTCGGCTCGGTTCTGATGTGGAACGACCCGTCGTTCCGTCCGACGCGGAGGCGTGATGACTGACAGCGTGGCCAGGGACATCTCGCTACGACCCCTGACCGAGAACGACGTCCCGGCGCTCTTCGAGATCCAGCTCGACGAGACCGCCCAGCACCTGGCGGCGTTCACCGATGCCAAGACCGCCCGCGACGCCGACGCCTTCCGGGAGAAGTATCGGAAGATCCTGGCCGACGACGCGATCGTCAACCGCGTCATCGAGGTCGGCGGTGAGGTCGTCGGCAGCGTGGCCACCTTCCCGATCGAGGGCGACACCGAGCTCACCTACTGGATCCGTAAGGACTGGTGGGGCCGGGGTGCGGCCACCGCCGCCGTCGCCGCGCTGCTCCGCGAGGTGACCGAGCGGCCGATCCACGCCCGGGTCGTCGAGGACAACCCCGGCTCGATCCGGGTGCTGGAGCGCAACGGGTTCGTGCGCGTCGGCAGCGAGGACTCGTTCGCCCCCGGCCGGCAGGCCACCGTCACCGAGCTGATCTTCAGACTGGACGGCTGACGACCGGGCCCGGCGCGCCTGACGCGCCGAGGGCCGGGACAGATCAACGACAGCGACGCGCCGCGTGGTCCGACGACCGCGCGGCGCGTCGCTGTGCGTTCACATATCCGCCATTCCAAATGGCGAATGTGCACAGTTGGACGCCGCGCACGGCATCGTTGACAGCTGCGGCCATGGCTAGCGTCGTCGCCGTATCCCGGGCCCCGTAGGTACACGGCCCAATTCCTGACGCTCGGCGCATCTGCGCCGGTGAATCGACACGTCGGTGAATCACCGGGCAGGTCCGCAGCGTACGAAAGGTGCTGGTGAAATGGTCGACGCCAAGCCGCGACAGTTCTGGCGCAACAGCCCGGCCGACGCCATCCTGCTCGCGATCACTCTCACCCAGTTCGCCGGCACGATCACGCTGGCCGCCCTGACACCGGACGGACTCTGGCCACGGCTCGCCTCGGCGGCGCTGGTCACGGCCATGATGACGTACTCGATCATCGTGGTCACCCACCTGTTCGTCCATCAGCCCTGGTTCACCGACAACCGCCTGAATGCCGTGTTGTCGATGATCAGCTCGGCGAACATCGCGCAGTCGGTGCAGGGCTACCACCTGACCCACGTCCGTAACCACCACCGGTACAACAACGACCGCAAACGCGACGGGACCACCGCCGACATCACCTCCACCTACCGGTACAGCCGCGACGACGGGCACGCCCCGCTCTGGTGGTACCTGGTCTGCGGCCTGGCCTCCTCCGCCCAGGAGTGGGTGGCCACCTGGGGGACGCTGCGCCGCGGCGGCGCGGTCGGCCCGCGTGAGACCACCCTGCTGGGGCTGGCCTCGCGCAACCCGGCCCGGCGCGCCGCCGAGCTGAACCAGATCAGGTACGACCGGCTCGCGCAGCTCGCGTTCACCGTGCTGCTCGCGGCCCTGTCCTGGCAGTGGACCCTGCTCTGCTACCTGCCCTCGGTGGCGCTCGCGTTCACCCTGGTCAACGTCCAGAACTACTACCGGCACTTCGGCGCGGAGCCGGAGAGCCGGTACGCGAACTCGGTGAGCCACTACGGCCGGCTGTACAACCTGCTGACCTTCAACGACGGCTACCACCAGGAGCACCACCTGCGCCCCGCGACGCACTGGAGCCGGCTGCCCGAGGTCGCCGAGCAGTACCAGGAGCGCCTCGACGAAGCCGGACGCGTGGTCTCCCCGGTGCCGGCGCTGGTGGGCTTCCTGGACACCGGTCGCGTCGCCCAGCGCTCACCCGCGACACCGCCCGTCGGATGAGCCGGTAAGTCGTCGAGGAAGGAGCGGTACGTGAAGGATCTCGGCACGCCGGACGATCCGTACGATGTGCTCGGTCTGGGTTTCGGACCGTCGAACATCGCTCTCGCGATCGCCGCCCAGGAGATCGCCCCCGATCGCAGCTGCCTGTTCCTGGAGCGGTCGCCGGACGTCTGCTGGCACGAGGGCATGCTCATCGACGGGGCACGCATGCAGATCTCGTTCCTCAAGGACCTGGTGTCGCTGCGCAACCTCGCCAGCCCGTTCACCTTCCTCGCCTACCAGAAGGCCAAGGGGCGGCTGGAGAAGTTCGTCAACCTCTCCGAGTTCCGGCCCACCCGGCTGGAGTTCCAGGACTACCTGCGGTGGGTCGGCGGGCAGTTCGCCGGCATGGTGCGGTACCGCTCCGCGGTCACCGCGGTGACGCCGGTCCGCGACGACGACGGCACGCTGTCGCTGTGGCGGGTGACGGCCACCGACACTGCCACCGGCGAGGTCGTCGAGTACCACGCCCGCAACGTGGTGCACGCGCTCGGCGGAGTGCCGATGGTGCCCGCCGGTGTCACGACCGGCCCGGCCGTGGTGCACTCCAGCGCGTTCCTGTCGCAGTTCCCCGGCGCCTTCACCGACCACGACCGGGAGTGGGAGTTCGCGGTCGCGGGAGACGGGCAGAGCGCCGGCGAGATCACCCACTATCTGCTGGACCACTACCGCAACGCCCGCGTCCACCTGGTCCTGCCCGGGTACTCGCTGCGCGCCACCGACAACAACCCGTTCGCCAACGAGCAGTTCTTCGAGGCCAACGCCGACGAGTTCTACTCCCGCAGCGAGGAGAACCGGCGCGACTACGCCGCCCGGCTGCGCAACACCAACTACGGGGTGGTGGAGGCGGGCTTCCTCGACAACCTGTACCGGCTGGTCTACGCCGACGAGGTACGCGGACGGACCCGGCTGGTGGTGCACGACGGCTCCCGGCTGACCCGGGCCGAGGCGGACGGCGGGGGAGTGCGCATCGGCGTGCACAGCCGCTTCGGCGCCGGGTCCCACGAGCTGCGCGCCGACGGACTGGTGCTGGCCACCGGGTACCGGCGGGAGCTCGACACGCGGATGTACCGGGCCGTCCTGCCGTACCTCGAACTCGGCGACGACGGCCGGCCGGTGGTCTCCCGCGACCACCGGGTGCGCTGCGCCGAGGAGCTGACCTGCGGGCTGTACGTGCAGGGCCTCGCCGAGGCGACGCACGGGCTCGGCGACACGCTGCTGTCGCTGCTGCCGTTCCGGTCCAAGCAGATCGTCACCGCCATCGTGAAGGACGGCGGCTCCCTGGCGCGGGCGTTCCCCGCCGCGCGGGACGGCGCCGAGGCCATGGTCGCGCAGATCGAGCGGTGCGGTTCCGGCACCGTGGTCAGCGCCGGGCCCTCGGAGTTCCCGGTCGTGACCCGGCTGCCGCTGACCCTGGACCGCTCCCGCGGCCGGCAGGGCGTGCTGTTCGGCGTCCTGGACCGCACCGAAGCGACGCCGCTGAGCGACGGCGGCAAGGTGCTGGCGGTGTTCGACCCCGGCCCCGTGCCGTCCGGGCCGCCGGCCGGCAGGCCGATGTCGGTCGACGTCCGCGGGCACGTCCGGCTGGTGAGCGACCGCGACCGGATCGCCGCGCACCTGGCCCGGCTCGACCCGCCAGGACCGGCGGACCCGCCCGGCGCCACCGTCGGGATCGAGATCGAGATCGAGATGCTGTCCGGCCGCGTCCACCCGACCCAGGAGCCGCAGGCCGTCCGAACCGAGAACGAGGGGCAGTCATGACCGACACCGACGAGACGTACGTGGTCGTGCGCAACGACGAGGAGCAGTACTCGATCTGGCGGTCGGACCGCCCGGTGCCGGCGGGGTGGACGCCGGTCGGTGAGCCGGCGTCCCGCGAGGAGTGCCTGGCCCGCATCGGCGAGCTGTGGACCGACATGCGGCCGGCCAGCCTGCGAGCGGCCATGAGCAGGTCCCAGCGATGATCGTCTGCGGGATCAAGGTGTCCCACGACGGCGCGGTCGCCGTCCTCGACGGGCGCCGCCTGATCTTCAGCGCCGAGATGGAGAAGATCGGCAACGGCCGTCGCTACAGCGCGCTCGGCGACCTCGACCGGATCTCCGCCGTCCTGGCCGACCACGGGCTCGACGTCGCCGACGTGGACCGCTTCGTGATCGACGGGTGGTGGTCGGAGGACGACGGGCCGACCCGGATCGACACCCTGTCCGGCGGGAAGCCGTTCAGCGTCGCCACCGCGCCGTACGTCGCCGACCCGTTCGTGCCCGCCCCTCCGCCGCGCTACACCTTCGCCGGCATCGCGGGCAGCCCGCTGGCCGGGGGATACAGCAGCTACCCGCACGCGAGCCACCACCTGTACGCCAGCTACTGCACCGGCCCGTTCGCGGGGCAGAGCTCGCTGGGCCTGGTCTGGGACGGCGGCACGCTGCCCCGGCTGTACCTCGTACGCCCCGGGCGGCCGGTGACCGGCGAGTACCTGGGTCCGCTGTTCGGCCTGGTCGGTGACGCGTTCACGTACTTCTGCCTGGCGCTGGAGCCGTTCCACCGGCCGCTGGACGGGCTCACCGAGGTGCAGATCGTCGAACACCATCTCGGTACCGCCGGCAAGGCGATGGCGTACGCCGGCCTGGGTGGCGTCGACGACGACGTGCTCGCCGCCCTTGACAAATTCGTCGCCGAGCTGGGCGCCGAGTCGTTGGGCCCGGAGGTCGGCACCACGCTGGCCGCCCGCTGCGCCGCGCTGTTCCCGTCGCACTCCAGCGCCGACCTGATCGCCTCCTTCCAGGAGTTCATCGGCCGGACGATGGTCAGCGCGCTCACCGACGCGGTGACCCGGCTCGAACTGCCCGCACCGCTGCCGATCAGTCTCGCCGGCGGGTGCGCGCTCAACATCAAGTGGAACAGCATGATCCGCTCCAGCGGGCTGTTCACCGGTGTCTGGGTGCCGCCGTTCACCAACGACTCCGGCGCCGCCATCGGCACCGCCCTCTGCGAGGTGCTGACCGAGGGCGGTGATCCGGCGCTGGAGTGGAACGTCTACTCCGGACCGGCCGTCACGCCGAGCCGGCCGGCGCCCGGCTGGACGGCGCGGCCGTGCGACGAGGCGCAGCTGGCCGCGCTGCTGCACACCACCGGTGAGCCGGTGGTGGTGGTCGACGGCCGGGCGGAGCTGGGGCCGCGGGCACTCGGCAACCGCAGCATCATCGCCGCCCCGGTGGCACCGGCCATGAAGGACGAGCTGAACCGGATCAAGCACCGGGAGCCGTACCGCCCGGTCGCGCCGATCTGCCTGGAGTCGGCGGCGGCCTCGGTCTTCGACCCCGGCGGCGCCGACCCGTACATGCTCTTCGACCACCGGCTGCGTCCCGGATGGGCGCAGAAGGTGCCGGCCGTCCTGCACCTCGACGGGACGGCCCGACTGCAGACCATCCGGCCGGACACGCCGCACACCAGGGTCGGCCGGGTGCTCGAGGAGTACCACCGGATCAGCGGGATCCCCCTGCTGTGCAACACCAGCGCCAACCTGGCGGGGCACGGGTTCTTCCCGGACGTCGCCACCGCCACCGCCTGGGGCGGCACGTCGTACGTGTGGTCCGGCGCAACCCTGTACACCGACGAGCGGAGGACGAACCGTGCCTGAGGCAGAGGGGGCGACCGGGTCACCGGTGCGTGCCTACAACGAGTGGGATCCGCTGGAGGAGGTCATCGTCGGCACGGTCGACGGTGCGCACTTCCCGCCGTACGACACCGTGACGGCCGCGCCGCTCTCCCCGGAACAGCGTGCGGTGTTCCGGGAGCAGGCCGGCAAGCCGTTTCCGGCCGACCAGATCGCGGCCGCCCGCGACGAGCTCGACCAGCTCGTCGAGATCCTGACGAACCACGGCGTGCGGGTGCGCCGGCCGGACCCGCGCGACCACGGCCTGTCGTACGGCGCGCCCGGCTGGACCAGCACCGGCCTCTACGACGCGATGCCGCGCGACCTGCTGCTGGTGATCGGCGAGCAGATCATCGAGGCGCCGATGGCCTGGCGGTCGCGTTACTTCGCCAGCTCCGCCTACCGGCCGCTGCTCAAGGAGTACTTCCGCGGTGGCGCCCGGTGGTCCGCCGGCCCGCGCCCGGAGCTCAGCGACGAGCTGTACGTCGAGGGCTGGACCGACCAGCCCGACGGCGAGCCGTTCCGGTCGGTGATCACCGAGTTCGAGCCGACCTTCGACGCGGCCGACTTCATCCGGTGCGGCCGGGACATATTCGTGCAGCGCAGCCACGTCACCAACATGATGGGCATCGAGTGGGTGCGCCGGGAGATCGGCGACGAGTACCAGGTGCACGTGGTCGACCTGGTCGACGACCATCCGATGCACATCGACGCGAGCCTGATGCCGCTCGCGCCCGGCAAGCTGCTCATCCACCCCGACCGGGTGGTCGAGGTGCCGCGCCAGTTCAAGGACTGGGAGATCCGCCGCGCGCCGGAGCCGGTCATCCCGGACGGCCACCCGCTCTACATGACCAGCAAGTGGATCAACATGAACGTCCTGATGGTGGACGAGACCCATATGCTGGTCGAGGCCGAGGACCGGCCGATGCAGGAACTCGCCGAGAGCTGGGGCATCACACCGCTCCCCTGCCCGTTCCGGAACTTCAACAGCTTCGGCGGCTCGTTCCACTGTGCCACGACGGACGTCCGCCGTCGCGGCGAGCTCCGGTCCTACTTCTGAGTCCGGCGCAGCGAGGGTTCTACCACTGAGTCCGGCACAGCGAGTGGCAGGGAAGGCGCGATGGCAGATCAGACTACCGCCGGGCGGTTCAGGCAGGTCCGGCGATCCCGGGCGTTGCTGCTCGCTGCCTTCCGCGCCCATCCCGGCCCGATCCTCACCGGCCTCGCCGGCTCGCTGCTGTACGGCACGAGCCTGGTCGCCTGGTCGGTGGCGCTGGGCGAGCTGGTCAACAACGTGGTGATCCCGAGGTTCGACGACGGCCGGATCGCCAGCGGCACGATCGTCACCGTGCTGCTGGTGGTGGCCGCGGTCGGTGTGTTGCAGGGGGCGGCGGGACTGATCCGGCGCTGGTCGCTCGTCGTGACCAGGGCCCGTTTCGACGCCACCCTGCGGGACACCGTCGTCGAGCGCTACCACCGCCTGCCGATGACCTACCACCAGGTCCACCCGACCGGGCAGAAACTGGCGTACGTCACGACGGACGCGGAGGCGGCCGCCGAGCTGCCGGCCCGGCTGCCGGACGTGCTCGGCATGTTCGTGCTGTTCGTGGTCACCGCCGGCTGGGCGGTGGTGGTCGACCCGGTGCTGGCCCTGGTCGGCGGCGCGATGATCCCGGCGTTGCTGCTGGTCAACTCGGTCTACCAGAAGCAGGTCGCGGGGCCTGCCCAGGACGTCCAGGATCGGCTGGGGCGGGTGACCGAGGTCGCCCACGAAAGCTTCGACGGCGCGGCCCTGGTGAAGACG
Organism: Micromonospora sp. NPDC049799; assembly: GCF_040656655.1. NCBI lineage: Bacteria > Bacillati > Actinomycetota > Actinomycetes > Micromonosporales > Micromonosporaceae > Micromonospora > Micromonospora sp. NPDC049799. The sequence continues at coordinate 5,162 of NZ_JBFAMU010000093.1, read as the reverse complement.
CTCGGCCGTGGCCGTGCGGAGCGGGACCGGTTCGCCGCGGAGGCGGCCGGCCTGCGCGACGCGAAGATCAAACTGGCCGTCCGTGACTGGCTGCTGGACTCGCTGATCGAGTCGATCCCGACCGCCACCTCGCTGATCATGGTCGTCGTCGGCGCGTTGCGGGTGAACAGCGGAGAGATCAGCGTCGGCGCCCTGGTCAGCTTCGTCAACGTGTTCGCCATGCTGGTGGTCCCGGTACGCACCATCGGCAACGTACTCGGCGACGTGCCGCGCATGCTGGCCGGGTACGCCCGGGTCCAGTCGGTGCTCGACGAGCCGCTGCCGCCGCCCGCGGCGGGTCCGCAGCCGCTGCCGGACGGCCCGCTCGACGTGGCGGTCCGCGACCTCTCCTTCACCTACCCGGGCGGCGCGGCCGCGCTGCGCGGCGTCAGCTTCCACGTGCCGGCCGGCGCCACTGTCGCGATCGCCGGCGGCACCGGGTCGGGCAAGTCCACCCTGCTGCTGGCGCTGGCCGGCCTGCTCTCGCCGTCCGGCGGCACCGTGCTGCTGAACGGCGCTGATCTGAGCCGGATCAGCCCGGCCGAGCGCGCGACGGCCATCGCGGCCGCCTTCCAGGAGCCCTTCCTGTTCGCGGGCTCGCTCGCCGAGAACGTGCTGCTCGACTTCGACGGCGCCGCCGCGGCCGACGCCGGTCCGCGGCTGGACGAGGCGCTACGCCTGGCCCGGGCGAGAACCCTGGTCGACGGCCAGCCCCACGGGGCGGACACGCCGGTCGGCGAGCGCGGCGTCACGCTCTCCGGTGGTGAACGGCAACGCATCGCCCTCGCCCGGGCGCTGGCCCGCCGGCCGCGGTTGCTGCTGCTGGACGAGGCGACCTCCGCCGTCGACGCCACCACCCGGCAGGAGATCATGAGCGGCCTCACCACCGGCCTGATGTCCACCACGACGATCGTCGTGACCACCAGCGCCGCCACGCTGGCCCTCGCCGACGCCGTCGTCTACCTCGACCAGGGCCGGGTGGCCGGTGTCGGCGCCCACGCCGACCTGCTGCGGCTCGACGGCTACGACCGGCTGATCCGGGCCTACGAGCGAGAGCGGGTGCAGGCATGACCGAGATCGAGCCGGCCGACCCCGAGAGCGTCACCGGGTCGACGACCGCGGTGATCCGCCGCGGCCTGGCGGCCATCCCGCAGATCCGTCAGGGCCTGGCGCTGACGGTCGTTCTCGCCCTGCTCGGCGGGATCGGCCGGCTCGCCGTACCGGTGCTGATCCAGCAGGTCATCGACAGCGGCCTCAGCACCGGTCACATCAGCGGCAGCCGGTTGCTGGCGCTCGGCACGCTGGCCGGGCTCGTCGTGGCGATCACCGCCGTGATCAACTGGGCGAGCCTGGCGCGGCTCGCGATCGCCAGCGAACGCGCGCTGTACGACCTGCGGGTCCGCGCCTTCAGTCACGTGCACCGGCTGAGCGTGGCGTACCACTCGGCCGAGGCGCGCGGGAAGCTGGTGTCCCGGGTGACCTCCGACGTCGAGACCCTCAGCATGTTCCTGCAGTGGGGCGGTATCGCGTGGCTGGTCAACGGCGCCATCATGCTGGCCGCCCTGGCCGGCATGGCCTTCTACGACATCACGCTGACCGCGGTCACGCTCGTGCTGACCGTGCCGCTGCTGCTGCTGGTCCGGATGGTGGTCGGGCGCCTCGGCCCCGCGCACACCGCGGTCCGGGTCCGCGTCGCCGAGCTGCTCACGGTGATCTCGGAGACGATCCAGGGCACCGCCGTCATCCGCGCCTACGGCGTCGTGGATCCGAGCCTGCGCCGCACCAGGGCCACCATCCACCGGTGGCGGGACTCGCGGATCCGCGCCGGGTACCTGGGCGGCCTGCTGTTCTCCCTCGCCGACCTGTTCGCCGTGATCATCGTGGTCGGTGTCGTCGCGGTGGGGCTGGCGTTCGGCCCGTCCACCGGGCACACCGCCGGTGAGCTGGTCGCCTTCATCCTGCTGGTCACCCTCTTCCTGGCGCCCATCACCGAGTTCACCCAGGTCATCGACTTCACCCAGAGCGCGGTCGCCGGGTGGCGGCGCGTGCTGGCCCTGCTCGACGTCGCCGAGGACATCGCCGAGCCGGCCGACGGCCGGCAGCTGCCGCCCGACCCGCCCGCTGTCGTCGTCGAGAACGTGGTCTTCGGCTACCCCGATGCCGGCGTGACGCTGCACGACGTGTCGTTCGAGGTGCCCGCCGGCCGCCAGGTCGTGCTGGTCGGCGCCACCGGATCCGGCAAGACGACGCTGACCAAGCTGATCGCGCGGCTGGCCGACCCGGACCGCGGCCGCATCCTGATCGGCGGCGTGGACGTCCGCGAGATCGCCACCGAGTCGCTGCGCTCGCGTCTGGTGGTCGTGCCGCAGGAGCCGTTCCTCTTCGACACCACCGTGCAGGAGAACGTCCGCTACGGCCGCCCGTCCGCCACCCGCGCCGAGATCGAGCAGGCCTTCCGCGAGCTGGGCGCGGAGGCGTTCCTCGCCGGCCTGCCGCACGGCCTGGACACCCCGGCGGGGCAGCGCGGCGAGAGCCTGTCCGCGGGGCAGCGACAGCTGGTCGCCCTGGCCCGCGCCCACATAGCCGGCCCGGCCTGCCTGATCCTCGACGAGGCCACCTCGGCCGTGGACCCCGAGATCGAGCTGACACTCATCGAGGCGCTGCGCCGGCTGACCGCCGGGCGTACCTCGGTGACCGTCGCGCACCGGCTGGCCGTCGCCGAGCGGGCCGACGAGGTGATCGTGCTCGACGGCGGCCGGCTGGTGGAGCGTGGCCGCCACGACGAGCTGCTCGCCGCCGACGGCGTGTACGCCGGGCTGTACCACGACTGGCGGCAGGCCACCGCCGACAGCGCCCGCGCCTGAGGGTTACGGGTTCTCCGCCTTTCGACGCCCTCCGCGGGTTCCTCTAGCCTGCTGAGGTATTGCTCGACGCCTTGTCCGACCGAGCACTTTGCACACTTGGAAACGGTGGCAGATCCCCGTTCCCCTGCGATTCCACGCCCTTTCGGATTACGGAGGCAGGCGATCCATGTCCCATTTCTGCGTACATCATCTGATCGAGGCACAGGCGGCGCGGACGCCGGCCGCGCCCGCGATCGTGTCCGGCGACGGGGTCCTGAGCTACGCCCACCTCGACGAGCAGGCTGGGCGGCTGGCCGGTCTGCTCGCCGCACGTGGTGTGCGCCCCGAGACCCGGGTCGGGCTCGCCGTCGAGCAGTCAGCGCGCTGGCTGGTGACGCTGCTCGCCGTCTGGAAGGCCGGTGGCGTCTACGTCCCGGTCGACGCCGCGCTCCCCGCCGAACTGGCCGCCTCGATGCTGGCCGACGCCGAGGTGGAGCTGCTGCTGCACGCCGGATCCGGTCCGGTGCCGTCCGGTTCCGGTTTCGCGGTCGTCGAGCTGACAGAGCTGGCCGAGATGGCCGCCGCGGGCCCGGTCGACGGCGCGGCGCCGGCGATGCGGCCGGACAACCTCGCCTACTGCATGTTCACCTCCGGCTCCACCGGCCGGCCGAAGCCGGTCGGGATCTCGCACGCCTCCCTGGCCGGCCACGCCGCCGGCATCCGCGCGGAGCTGGACCTGCGACCGGCCGACCGGTTCCTGCAGTTCACCTCGATGGCCGTCGACGCCTCACTGGAGGAGGTGCTGCCGGTCTGGCTCGCCGGCGGGGCGGTCGTGCTGCCGGACGCGCCGCGGCCGACGAGCGTCGAGCTGACCCGGTTGATCAGCGCGCGCGGCGTGACCGTGGTGAGCCTGCCCAGCGCGTACTGGCACCAGTGGACCGACGACCTGCGGGCCGGGGTGGTGACGCTGCCGGAGACCCTGCGCACGGTCTTCATCGGCGGCGACAAGATCCGCATGGACAAGCTCGCCGCCTGGACGGCGGTCGTCGGCGCACGGCCGGTGCGTTTCGTCGCCGACTACGGGCCCACCGAGACGACGATCAGCTGCACCACGTACCGGCCGGACCCGGCGGACCTGCCCGACACCGGGCTCGTGCCGATCGGCCGGCCGCTGCCCGGGATGACCGTCTACCTGCTCGACGACGACCTGACGCCGGTGGCCGACGGCGAACCGGGCGACGTGTGGATCGCCGGCTCCGGGCTGGCCCGCGGCTACCTGGGCGCACCCGCGGCCACCGCCGATCGGTTCACCCCCGACCCGTTCGGCCCGCCCGGCACGCGCATGTACCGCAGCGGTGACCGGGCCGCGCTGCTGCCCGACGGCAACCTGCAGTTCCTCGGCCGCTCCGACCGCCAGGTGAAGATCCGCGGATTCCGGGTCGAGCCCGGCCAGGTGGAGAACGCGGTGCGGGCCTGCGCCGGTGTCCGCGACGCCGTCGTGGTCGCCGCCGACGACCCGGTCTCCGGCGCGCGCCTGATCGCCTACGTCGAGGCGGACGCGGCTCCGGACGCCGAGACCGCGCTGCGCACCGAGCTGGCCCGCCGGCTGCCCGCCGTCATGCTCCCGCAGACCGTCGTCCTGCTGGACCGGATCCCCCGGTCCCCGCTGAGCGGCAAGGTTCTCCCGGCCCAGTTGCCACCGCCACCGCCACCGGCCGTCGCCGACCGGCCCGCCCCGGCCGAGCCGTCCACCCGGGAGCAGGCCATCGCGGGTCTCGTCGCGGAGGTGCTGGGCCGGTCGCCCGGCGCCGACGAGGACTTCTTCGCAGCGGGCGGCGACTCCCTGCGCGGACTGCAGCTGCTCAGCCGCATCGCCCAGGCCACCGGGGCGGCGCTCACCTTCGACCAGCTGCGCTCGGCGCCGACCATAACCGGCCTCACCGCGCTGGTGGGTGGCGCACGACGGTACGAGCCGGGCCTGGCAGCCGTCACGCCGGCCGGCGAGCACGACGAATGGCGGCCGGTGTCCCGTGGCCAGGCTGCCCTCTGGTACCTGGACAAGCTGCACCGCGGCGCGGCGACGTACGCCGTACCCCTGGGGTACTGGATCTCCGGTCCGCTCGACGTCGACCGGATGGACGCCGCGCTCACCGAGCTGCTGACCCGGCACGAGGCGCTGCGCACCACCCTCGCCGAACGTGACGGCCGGGTCTGGTCCCGGCTCCAGCCGCCGGCGCCGGTCCGCACCCGGGTGACGGCCGTGGCCGACCGCGCCGCCGC
>NZ_JBFAMU010000092.1:0-14108 GCF_040656655.1 Micromonospora sp. NPDC049799 | reverse complement strand
GACCCGGGCGCCCGCGCGGTGGCCGCCCAGCTCGCCGAGCTGCTGCGTCCCGCGACCGGCTACCCGCTGCCGGTCGCCGAGGCCGCCGACGTGGCGCCGGACGGCCCCCTGGTGCTCACCCTCTCCGGCGCGCCCACCACCGGCTCCGGCCTGCCGGTCATTGATCCCACCGGCCCCCTCGGCGACGAGGGCTACCGGCTCGACGTCACCCGCACCGGGGTGCGCATCACCGCGGTCGCCCCGGCCGGGCTCCTCCACGGCGTGCAGACCCTCCGTCAACTCTTCCCGGCGGCGATCGAGAGCCCGACCCCGGTCACCGAGCGGTGGGTGGTTCCCGGCGGCACGATCGTCGACCGGCCCCGGTACGCGTACCGGGGCGCGATGCTCGACGTCGCACGGCACTTCTTCGGCGTCCCCGACGTCCTACGGGTGATCGACCACCTGGCCCGGTACAAGCTCAACCACCTGCACCTGCACCTCACCGACGACCAGGGCTGGCGGATCGCCGTCGACTCCTGGCCCCGGCTGGCCACCGTCGGCGGGGCGACCGAGGTGGGTGGCGGCCCCGGCGGGCACTACACCCGGGACGACTACCGCCGCATCGTCGCGTACGCGGCCGCCCGGCACGTCACCGTGGTGCCGGAGATCGACCTGCCCGGGCACACCAACGCGGCGCTGACCGCGTACGGGGAACTGGCGCCGGACGGGGCCACGCCCGCGCCGTACACCGGCACCGAGGTCGGCTTCAGCTACGTCGACCCGGCCAGCGAGCGGACGTACGACTTCGTCGCGGACGTGCTCGGTGAGATCGCCGCGCTCACCCCCGGACCGTTCCTGCACATCGGCGGCGACGAGGCGTTCAAGGTGCCGGCCGCCGCGTACGCCGGTTTCGTCGAGCGGGTCCAGCGGATCGTGGCCGGCCTGGGGAAGACCCTGGTCGGCTGGCACCAGATCGCCCCCGCCGCCCACGCGCCGGGACGGGTGCTCCAGTGGTGGGGCACGACCGGCGACGACCCGGTGACCGCCGACGCGGTACGCCGGGGCGCACGGGTCGTCCTCTCCCCGGGCAACCACGCCTACCTCGACATGAAGTACGCCCCGGACACCCCGATCGGACACGACTGGGCGGGCCTGGTCGACGTGCACCGGGCGTACGACTGGGACCCGGGCGCGCACCTGGCCGGCGTACCGGCGGACGCCGTCCTCGGGGTGGAGGCACCGCTCTGGACCGAGTCGGTGACCTCCCGCGCGGAGATCGAGTTCATGCTGTTCCCCCGCCTGCCGGCCATCGCCGAGCTGGGCTGGTCATCCCGTGCCACGCACGACTGGGCCGGGTTCCGGGAGCGGCTGGCCGGACACGGCGCCCGGTGGGACGCGGCGGGGACCGTCTTCCACCGCTCCCCCGAGATCCCCTGGCCGGCAACGCCGGCCGCCATACCCGCCCCCCGCACACCGACCGCCGACCACACCCGAGCGTAAGGGCCGGCCGGCGACAGCAACTTCGGGGAAGTTGTCGCCTCGGCGCGGATCGATGGGGCACTTTCCCCGAAGTTGTGCGCGCCGCCGCGCGCCACCGCGCGCCGCGCCGCCGAGCACCCGCGTCAGCCGCCGGAGTCGTCCAGTTCGGCGCCCTCGGGCACCGTGTCGTCGTCGCGGCTGGCCAGCCAGCCCTCGGGCAGGTGCACCTTGCCGGGCGAGTTGGTCCGGCCGCGGGGCTGGCCCAGCGTCTCCACCGGGAACGGGACCGTCGGGTCGAGCTTGCCGAGCAGGTCGTCGAGCTGGGCGAGACTCTCGATCATGGCGAGCGACCGGCGCAGCTCGCTGCCGACCGGGAAGCCCTTGAGGTACCAGGCGACGTGCTTGCGGAAGTCGGTGCAGCCGTCCCGCTCGCCCCGGGCCGGGGTCCGGGCGCCCGCGGTGAACTGGTCGACGAGCAGTTCGGCGTGCCGGCGCATGGTCGCCGCGACCTCGCCGAGGCTGGGCAGCCGCCGCTCGGGACGCCCGTCGAACGCGGCCTCCAGGTCCGCGAACAGCCACGGGCGGCCCAGGCAGCCCCGGCCGATCACCACCCCGTCCACGCCGGTGTGCGCCACCATCCGCAGGGCGTCGTCGGCCTCCCAGATGTCGCCGTTGCCGAGCACCGGCACGTCGAGCGCCTGCTTCAGCGTGGCGATAGCGTCCCAGTCGGCGGTGCCCGAGTAGCGCTGTGCGGCCGTACGACCGTGCAGGGCGACCGCCGCCACCCCGGCGTCCTGGGCGGCGAGGCCCGCCTCGACGTACGTCAGGTGGTCGTCGTCGATGCCCTTGCGCATCTTGACGGTGACCGGCACCCCGGCGGGTGACGCGGCGTCCACCGCGGCCTTCACCAGCCGGGCGAAGAGCCGCCGCCGCCACGGCAGCGCCGAGCCGCCGCCCCTGCGGGTCACCTTCGGGACCGGGCAGCCGAAGTTGAGGTCGATGTGGTCGGCGAGGTTCTTCTCGACCACGATCCGCACGGCGGCGGCGGTGACCTCCGGGTCGGTGCCGTAGAGCTGGAGGCTGCGCGGCTGCTCGTTCTCGCCGAAGGCGATCATGCGCAGCGTCTTCGGGTTCCGCTCGACCAGCGCGACCGTGGTGATCATCTCGCACACGTAGATGCCGCCGCCCTGCTCACGGCAGAGCTGGCGGAACCCGACGTTGGTGATCCCGGCCATCGGCGCCAGGACGACCGGCGGCGACACCAGGTGCCGCCCGATGGTCAACGGGCGCAGCACGGGAGCGGTCGTCGCAGTCACCGCCCAAGTGTACGAGGCTCCGGCGGGCGCTCATGCCGCCCACCGGAGCCCGTAAGTACAGCTCAGCAGCCGGGGAGGCGCTCGATGAGGTAGCGCTCCACCTGGTCCAGGGAGACGCGCTCCTGGGCCATGGTGTCCCGGTTCCGGACGGTCACGGCGTTGTCGTCCAACGTGTCGAAGTCGACCGTCACACAGAACGGGGTGCCGATCTCGTCCTGCCGGCGGTAGCGGCGGCCGATCGCCTGCGAGTCGTCGAACTCCACCACCCAGCGCTTGCGCAGCTGCGCCGCGAGGTCCTTCGCCTTCGGCGAGAGCGCCTCGTTGCGGGACAGCGGCAGCACCGCCACCTTGACCGGGGCGAGCCGCGGGTCGAAGCGCATGACGGTGCGCTCCTCCATCTTGCCCTTGGTGGTCGGCGCCTCGTCCACGTCGTACGCCTCGAGCAGGAAGGCCAGCACCGCGCGGGTGAGGCCGGCGGCCGGCTCGATGACGTACGGCGTCCAGCGCTCGTTCTTGGTCTGGTCGAAGTAGGACAGGTCCACGCCGGAGTGCTTGCTGTGCGTGGACAGGTCGAAGTCGGTGCGGTTGGCGATGCCCTCCAGCTCCGCGAACTCGGAGCCGCCGAACTGGAAGCGGTACTCGATGTCGACGGTGCGCTTCGAGTAGTGGGAGAGCTTCTCCTTGGGGTGCTCGTAGAAGCGCATGTTCTCCTCGGAGAGCCCGAGGTCGAGGTACCAGTTCCAGCGCTCCCGCAGCCAGTACTCGTGCCACTCCTCGTCGGTGCCCGGCTCGACGAAGAACTCCATCTCCATCTGCTCGAACTCCCGGGTGCGGAAGATGAAGTTGCCCGGGGTGATCTCGTTGCGGAACGACTTGCCGGTCTGCGCGATGCCGAACGGCGGCTTCTTGCGCGCGGCGGTCGCCACGTTGTTGTAGTTCACGAAGATGCCCTGGGCGGTTTCCGGGCGCAGGTAGTGCAGGCCCTCCTCGCTCTCCACCGGGCCGAGGTAGGTCTTCATCAGGCCGTTGAACATCTTCGGCTCGGTGAAGGTGCCCTTGTTGCCGCAGTTCGGGCAGTTCAGCTCGGACAACGAGGTGAGCGGCTTGCCGTGCTTGGCCTCGTACGCCTCTTCGAGGTGGTCGGCCCGGAACCGCTTGTGGCACGACTGGCACTCGGTGAGCGGGTCGACGAACTCGGCGATGTGGCCGGAGGCCTCCCACACCTTGCGGGCGAGGATGACCGCGGAGTCGAGGCCGACGACGTCCTCACGCTGCTGGACCATCGTCTTCCACCACTGGCGGCGGACGTTCTCCTTGAGCTCCACGCCGAGCGGACCGTAGTCCCACGCCGACCGGGTGCCTCCGTAGATCTCGCTGGAGGGGAAGACGAAGCCTCGGCGCTTGGCGAGGCTGACGACGGCGTCGATACGGTCGGCTGGCATGTTTCCTCCTACGCCGGCTGGCGGCCGGCGGGGACACAGTGGGATGGAACGAACAGTTCGGGACAACGGTACGACCAGCGGGGCCCCGGGCCCAGCAGAATACCGGGCGGCGGGGTCAGCTGATCGCGCAGACCTCCATGGCACCCGTCTGCTGGTCCTGCTCCAGGGTGACCTGCTGGCGGTCTCGGTCCCCGCCGGTGTAGGTGACGTCGACCGGCACGGTGAGCGTCGTGGTGTCCACCTCGCCGACGCGATAGTCGGCCACCTGCGGCTCGTCGGCGACGCGGCGCTCGAAGTCCCGCCGTGACTCGCGCCGCTGCGCGGACTCGCAGAGCTGCTGGTACGCGGCGCCGTACTTCCGCTCCACCAGGGCCTGGTAGTAGTCCTGGGACGCGCGCCGGCCCTGCTCCTCGACCGCCTGGACGCCGGTTATGCGAACGCGGCCAGCCCCAGCGCTCCCGAGGCCAACCGCCACGCCTCCGGCTCCCGGGCGAGTCCGGCCGCCGGCAGGAGCAGGGTGGCGGCCATGCCGGAGGCGAGGGATACCAGGGTGGCGGTCCGGGCGCGGGACAGGGGCCGCCCACGTCCCGGTACCGCCGCGTCCACCATCACGGTCGCCAGGGTAGAGCGCTCCCCCGCACCCGGGGACCCGCCGGTGCGCACGGATCGACCGTGCGTTCCGCCCGGCCGACCGGTGACACCTCGGGGATGGTTCCGGGCCGCCGCCCTCGCCGAGGCTGACTCCCATGACTGAGCTGACTTCCCCCACCATCCGCACCCGTCCCGAGCGGCCGGCACAGCGCGCCCGGCGCTGGTCCCTGACGCGGCACCTGCTGGAAATGGTGCTGGCCATGGTCGCGGGGATGCTGCTGCTCGGACCGGCGCGCAGTGCGCTGGCCGGGTCGCTCGGGCTCGGCCCCGCCGCGCCGGGACCCGCCGCCCTGCTGATGGCCACCGACATGAGCATCGGGATGGCCGGGTGGATGTGGTACCGCGGACACTCGTGGCCGGCGATCGGCGAGATGACCGCCGCCATGTACGCGCCGGTGCTGCTGCTGCTCGTCCCGTACGCCACCGGGCTGCTCGACGGCGGCGCCCTGCTGACCGCCGGCCACCTGCTGATGGTGCCGGCGATGCTGCTGGCGGTGCTCCGCCGCCCCGACGAGTACACCGCGCACCACCCCGGCCGACCCGGACCGGACGCGCATCCGCTGGTGCGGGTGCTGGCGCACCGCTGGCCGACCGGGCTCGCCCTGCTGATGAGCTTCGACAACTGGTTCACCCCGACCGTCCTGCCCGGGTGGACCCTGCTCGTCCTCGCCGTCAGCTACCCGCTCGTCGGGGCGTGGCGGCACCGGCTCGGCGACCGCCGGATCCTCGCCGTGCAGATGACCGGCCTGCTGGGATGGACGGCGCTGGCGGTGGCCGCGGTGACCCTCGGCGGGGACAGCGGCCGCTGGCTGGTGGCACTCGGATGGCTCGCCCACGCGGGCTGGGACGCGGTCCACCACCGGCGCGACGAGGTCGTACCGCGCGGCTACGCCGAGTGGTGCGCCGTCCTCGACACGGCTCTCGGCGTCACGATGATCCTGTTCCTCCTCACCACGCCGTGATGACCGGACCAGCGGCAATCCCGCTGTCCCGGCACGTCCGGGCACCCGCCGGCACGGGCGGCGGATGCCCGGACGGCGTGATGTGCCGGTCGCCGGAGCGGGCGCACGGCGGTGATGAAAGGCTTGTCGCATGAGTTCCGCACCCGTACGGCACGACCCACCCACCGAACCTTCCGCGTCGGGCACCCTCGACGAGGGCACCGTCTTCGCCGATCTCGGCCTGCGCGACGAGTTGCTGGCCGCGCTGTCCGCACTCGGATACGAGGAGCCGACGCCGATCCAGCGGGAGGCGATCCCGCTCCTGCTGTCCGGGCGCGACCTGCTGGGCCAGGCCGCGACGGGTACGGGCAAGACGGCCGCGTTCGCGCTCCCGCTGCTGCAGCGGATGCCCGACGACCGGCCGTCCGGGCACCCGGTGGCGCTGGTGCTGGTGCCGACGCGGGAGCTGGCGGTGCAGGTCTCCGAGGCGTTCCACCGGTACGGCAAGGACCTCGGCGCACGGGTGCTGCCGATCTACGGCGGGCAGCCCATCGGCCGGCAGCTGCGGGCGCTGGACGCCGGGGTGGACGTGGTGGTGGCCACGCCCGGCCGGGCGTTGGACCACATCGCCCGGGGCACGCTGAACCTGAGCGGGCTGGCCACGGTCGTGCTGGACGAGGCCGACGAGATGCTCGACATGGGCTTCGCCGAGGACATCGAGGCGATCCTGGAGCACGCCCCCGAGGCGCGGCAGACCGTGCTCTTCTCGGCGACGATGCCGTCGCGCATCGACGGGCTGGCCCGCAAGCACCTGACCGACCCGGTCCGCATTCTCATCGCCCGGGAGCAGCCGGTGGCCGGCGAGGCGCCCCGGGTGCGGCAGAGCGCGTACATCGTCGCGCGGGGGCACAAGCCGGCCGCGCTGGGCCGGGTGCTGGACGTGGAGTCACCGACCGCGGCGATCGTCTTCTGCCGCAGCCGGGAGGAGGTCGACCGGCTCACCGAGACGATGAACGGGCGGGGTTACCGGGCCGAGGCGCTGCACGGCGGGATGAGCCAGGAGCAGCGGGACCGGGTGATGGGCCGGCTGCGGGGCGGCACGGCCGACCTGCTGGTCGCCACCGACGTGGCGGCCCGCGGTCTGGACGTCGAGCAGCTCACCCACGTGGTCAACTACGACGTCCCGTCGGCGCCGGAGTCGTACGTGCACCGGATCGGCCGGGTGGGCCGGGCCGGCCGCGAGGGCGTGGCGATCACGCTCGCCGAGCCCCGCGAGCACCGGATGCTCAAGACCATCGAGCGGGTGACCGGGCAGCGGATCACCATCGACAAGATCCCGACCGTGGCGGACATGCGCACCCGGCGGTTGGAGCTGACCCAGGCGGCGCTGCGGGAGAGCCTGCTGGAGGACGACCTGGACCCGTACCGGGCGATCGTCGAGTCGCTGACCGACGAGTTCGACCTGGTGGAGGTGGCCCTGGCGGCGGTGCGGCTGGCACACGAGGCGACCTCGCCGGGCTCCGACGACGAGGAGGAGATCCCGCAGGTGTCCGTCCGGGGCCCCAGGGAGGGTCGGCCGGAGGGCCGCGGCGAGCGCCGTCCCGGGCGACCCCGCACCGGCGGCACCACCCAGGTGTTCATCGGGCTGGGCCGGCGCGCCGGCGTACGCCCGCAGGACCTGGTCGGGGCGATCACCGGCGAGACGGGCATCAACGGGCGGGACATCGGCTCGATCGAGATCGCCGACCGCTTCTCCCTGGTGGAGGTCCCGCACGCCGTCGCCGACGACGTGATCTCGGGGCTGCGGGGCAGCACCATCAAGGGCCGCAAGGCGACCGTACGCCGGGATCGTGACGGTGACGGCGGCGGCGAGGGCCGCTTCGACGGCGGTGACCGGCGCGAGCGCCGCGACCGCGACCCCGCCGGCTGGCAGCGCCGCGAGCGCCGCTGAAGGTGTGAGGAAGGGCCCCTTCTTAACGACTTCGGTAGAGGAAGGGCCCCCTGTACGACGCCACGCGTTAACAGGGGGCCCTTCCTTTCACCTCAGGCGGCGGTGAGTGACTCGACGTCGGCCGGCCGGAGCGCCAGGGCGAGCACGTCGGCGACGTCGGCCAGGGTGTGCACCGTCAGCGCCTCGCGAACCTCGGCGGGCAGGTCGTCCAGGTCCGGCTCGTTGCGCTTCGGGATGATCACCTCGGTCAGGCCCGCCCGATGGGCGGCGAGCAGCTTCTGCTTCACCCCGCCGATGGGCAGCACTCGGCCGGAGAGGGTCACCTCGCCGGTCATCCCGAACTCGGGGCGGACCGGGCGCCCGGTGACCAGCGACGCCAGGGCGGTGACCATGGTGATGCCGGCGCTGGGGCCGTCCTTGGGCACCGCGCCCGCCGGCACGTGCAGGTGGATCCGCCGGCCGGCGAGGGCGTTCGGGTCCAGCCCGAGCCGGCGCCCGTTGGAGCGCAGGTACGACAGGGCGATGTGCGCGGACTCCTTCATCACGTCGCCGAGCTGGCCGGTGAGGGTCAGCCCCGGCTCCCCCTCCATGCTGGTCGCCTCGATGAAGAGCACGTCCCCGCCGGCGCCGGTGACCGCCAGGCCGGTGGCCACGCCGGGCACGGCGGTGCGTTCGGCCGACTCCGGGGTGAACTTCGGCCGGCCCAGGTAGCGGGCCAGGTTGCCGGTGTCGACGGCGACCGGCGCCGGATCGGTGGCGAGCTCGACGGCGACCTTGCGCAGGATCTTGGCCAGGCCACGTTCGAGCTGCCGGACGCCGGCCTCCCGGGTGTACTCACCCGCGATCCGCGCCAGCGCGTCATCGGCGATCGTCACCTCGTCCGCGGTCAGGCCGGCCCGCTCCCGCTGCCGGGGCAGCAGGTGGTCGCGGGCGATGGCGACCTTCTCGTCCTCGGTGTACCCGTCCAGGGTGACCAGTTCCATCCGGTCCAGCAGCGGGCCGGGGATCGACTCGACCACGTTGGCGGTGGCCAGGAAGAGCACGTCGGACAGGTCGAGGTCGACCTCGAGGTAGTGGTCCCGGAAGGTGTGGTTCTGCGCCGGGTCCAGCACCTCCAGCAGGGCCGCCGCCGGGTCGCCGGCGTAGCCCACGGCCAGCTTGTCGATCTCGTCGAGGAGGACGACCGGGTTCATCGAGCCGGCCTCGCGCAGGGCGCGGACGATCCGGCCGGGCAGCGCGCCGACGTAGGTGCGCCGGTGGCCGCGGATCTCCGCCTCGTCACGGACGCCGCCCAGGGAGACCCGGACGAAGTTCCGGCCGAGGGCCCGGGCGACCGATTCGCCGAGGCTGGTCTTGCCGACCCCGGGCGGGCCGGCGAGGGCGAGGACCGCGCCGGAACCGCGCCCGCCGACCACGCCGAGGTTGCGCTCGGCCCGGCGGTTGCGCACCGCGAGGTACTCCAGGATGCGGTCCTTCACGTCGGCCAGGCCGGCGTGGTCGGCGTCGAGCACCGCGCGGGCCGCGCCGAGGTCGGTGTTGTCCTCGGTACGCGTGCCCCACGGCATCTCCAGCACGGTGTCCAGCCAGGTACGGATCCAGCCGGCCTCGGGTGAGGCGTCGCTGGCGCGCTCCAGCTTGCCGACCTCGCGCAGGGCGGCCTCGCGGACCTTCTCCGGCAGGTCGGCGGACTCGACGCGACCTCGGTAGTCGGCGGAGCCCTCGGGCTCGTCCTCGCCGAGTTCCTTGCGAATGGCGGCGAGTTGCTGGCGGAGCAGGAACTCCCGCTGGGACTTCTCCAGCCCCTCGCGGACGTCGGTGTTGATCTGCTCGGCGATCTCCTGCTCGGTGAGGTGGGCCTTGACCCAGCCGACGAGCAGTTCCAGGCGGGCGGTGACGTCCGGCGCGGTGAGCAGCTCGGTCTTCTGGGCCAGGGTGAGCCAGGAGACGTAGCCGGCGGAGTCGGCCAGCTCGGAGAGGTCGGTCATCCGCTCGATCGCGTCGATGACCTGCCAGGCCCCACGCTGCTGGAGGACCGAGGTCATCAGGGCGCGGTACTCGCGGGCCAGTTCACGGGCCCGGCCGGCGGGGGCGGACTCGCTGATCTCGGTCGCCTCGACCCACAGGGCCGCGCCGGGACCGGGCACGCCGGAGCCGATCCGGGCCCGGGACAGGCCGCGGACGACCGCTGCCGGCTCACCGTCGGGCAGCCGGCCGACCTTCTCGATCGTGGCGACGGTGCCCACCGGGCCGTAGTCGCCGTCGATGCGGGGCACGGCGAGGATCTTCCCGTCGCCGGACGAACGGGCCGCGTCGACGGCGGCCTGGGTGGTCGGGTCGAGGGTCACCGGGATGACCATGCCGGGCAGCAGCACGGCGTCGGTCAGGGGAAGGACCGGAAGAGTTGCCATCGAACACCTGCTATCGGATTAGGTTGAGCGTGTCCAGCTCAAGTAACAAAGCGTGCCCCCTTGTTCCTTGTTGTGATCCAGACCACTCCCAGGTCGACGCACGAGGCGGGTGGGTACGGCGCAGCGGCACCGCCGGGGCCGCCGGCGCCCGGAGCGCCTCCGCCTTTCCGGGTCGGCGCCGCGATTTCTTCCGGATATCGCGACCCGCCGAAATGAGCACGACGCGCTTTGTTGCCTTTTCGGCGCGGGATACGTCAAACTTTGAGCACACCCCGCCCCACACAGGGAGTAATCGGCGATGGCTAGGAAAGTAATCACTGTTCTGACCGACGACCTGGACGGCGGAAAGGCCGACCGGACCGTCGAGTTCAGCCTGGACGGCGTGGCGTACACCATCGACGTCTCGGACGAGAACGCGGGCGTGCTGCGCAAGGCGCTCGATCCGTACATCAGCGCTGGCCGGCGAATCGGGCGGGGGGCGGTCGACAGTGCGCGCGCGCCACGTCGCCCGGTCGCGTCGGGGACGTCGGGAATGGACCGGGAGCAGAACCGGGCCATCCGGGAATGGGCCGTGAAGAACGGCTACAAGATTTCCGAGCGCGGTCGCATCCCGGTCGAGGTCGTCGAGGCGTACAAGAACCGCTGACCGTCCGTCCGCGAGCACGCTTCCGACCTGCGGGGCCACGCTGGAAATCAGCGCGGCCCCGCAGTTTTGCCGTCGGGAGCCCGCCATTCCGTACCGCACCGGCCCCGGGAGGTGTTCTCGATCAGTTGACCTCGATGCGCACCGCGTCGAAGGCCGGGGTCTGGTTGGCCCGCTCCATCATGGGGATGCGGTGCGAGCCGTCGCCGGCCCAGACCGCGCACTGCGCGATGCCGGACTCCGGCAGGCCGGGGACCTGGATGGTCACCTGGTCGGCGTCGGCGCCGCCGCCGCCGTCCTCGGTGGCGACGAAGAAGGCCGGCACCGCCTCCGGGTCACCGGGGGCCTCGTCGGTGCTCTGCAGCATCCGGCAGGCGCTGTGGAAGTGGCCGCGCACCAGGCCCTGCTCGTTGAGCAGCGAGCTCTCCACGTAGTAGCCGCCCTGACCGGCGGCGAGGAAGCGGTCGCGCACCAGGTTCCGGGTGGAGACCTGGAGCGTGAAGGGCTGGTTGGCGCCGACCTGCTCCGGGAAATCGGTGATCAGCAACGACGGGTTGTTGGCGGCGGCGCCGACCTCACCGAACGCGGTGCTCACGCACCGGTTGCCGTTCTGGAAACCGTCGTGCGGCTGCAACTGGGTGTTGTCGCAGTTGTTCGCGAGTACGCCCAGTCCGGCACCGGGGGCACCATTGTTCCCACCGTTGTCGTTGCCACCGTTGTCGTTGCCGCCGTTGTCATTCTCGCCCTCGTTGGTGTTTCCGGTCGGGGCGACCTGACACGCGGCGAGCTGCCCGAGTCCGCGCGGCCGGGGCCCCACGCGGTCGATGGCGATGGTGATTCGGTCCAGCGTGGCCCGGCGCTTGCTGGCCAGCGGGTCGAGGATCGCGTTCCGGATGAAGGCGTCGCCCCGGTTGCCCTCGGCGGCCAGCCGCCGGTCGGCCTCGGCGATCTGGGTCTGGAGCAGCGCGAGGTTGCGGTCGACCTCCGCGCGGGCCCGGCTCGGGACCTGCGGCAGCTTGCTCGCCACGTCCGGGCAGGCCACGGCGGAACCGCCGTTGGTCGCGGCACCGCCACCGGCCCGGGTCTCCTGGCACTCCTGGGCCGTCTGCTGGCCGTCACCCCAGTGGTTGCGTACCCACCTGCCGTTCTGCCACGTGCGCGTGGTGTTGCTCCCGCTCGGCGCGGTCGCCCCCGGGCTGGGCTCCACACAGGCCGCGGACGCCGCACGGGTCCGGTTGGACCGCCGGTCCTCGGCCGACGAGATCTGGGTGACGGCGATGACTCCGCCGAAGACGGCGAGCGTGCCGACCACGGCCAGCAGCCGCTTGCTCCGCGCGTTACCGGATGACCGGCGCGCCCGTGTGGACCTGCGCATCGAATTGCTCTCCTTCTCGATCCGGTAGTTGCTTGCAGACCTCGGCGGACCGACGGAATTGTGTGGCGGGCCCCGCGGAATCCCGCCGGACACAACCGGTGGCACGTCGATGACCGACGATGCCATTTCCGCACCGTCTTCCACGCCGGTGTGGCGCGGTCGAGGAGATCCTGTCCATTCCCGCTGGAGTACGGGACGGCCGGCGTGAAGGTTCAACGAGGAGCGCAGAAATCTGCGGATCTTTTGCTGGAGCGGTCGTGTTGGAGACGGCGGTGGCGGGCGGCGGGCCGGGCGCGCGGCCCGGCGCGTCGGGCGGGAAGAGCGGGCGTCAGTCCGCGCAGAGGTGATCGAAGGCGAAGCCGGTCGCCAGTTCGCCGCGCCGGGCCGCCAGGCCCCGGATCGCGGCCCGAAGCTCGTCCCGGGGCACCAGCGCGGCGGCGTCCATCGTTCGCAGCCGCTCCCCGATCGCGAGGGCGGCCAGGTCCTCGGCGAACCGGGCGGTGTCCAGGCCGGTGGAGAAACGGTGCTCCCGTACGGTGACCCGCTCCACGAGGCAGGCGCCGGGACGCACCTCGAGCCAGCTCCAGCCCTCGGCGGGGCCATCGGTCCAGTGCACGTGCAGGCCGCGCAGGATCGGGTCGACCAACCGTCCCTCGACGTACGCCTCGACCGCCGCCGCCCGGGCCAGCGCGCCGAGGTCGTTGACCGCGCCGGTACGCCCGTCCGGCAGCCGCCCGAGGATGTCCCGGAACCCGACCGGCGGGTCCTCCCCCGGCTCGACCACGGCGACGCCGTCGGTGTACGTGCGGGCGTCGATCACGTACGTGACGACGGCTCGCCCGTGCTCGGCGGCCCGCAACGTCGGCGAGCCGATCCGCAGCACGGGCAGGCCCACGGCCCCGGCCACCGCGTTCTTCATCCGCTCGGCGCGCCGCCCCGCGGGCGTCTCCGGGCCGATCTCCACGGCGAGACGGGGGGTGCCGTCGTCGGCGCAGACCACGACGTCGTACGCCTCGCGGATGGCGGAACTCCACTGGTTGCCGGTGATCCCCGCGGGTCGCCGCTGCACCAGCTCACCGAGCCGGTGCGCGCCGAGCACCACGAACCCCGCCCGGGCGGGCAGCCCGTCGCCGAGCGGGAGCGTCCGCAGCCCGGAACCGTTCCCGTCGCCGCTGCCCGTCATCCACCCGATCCGTTCGCCGATCCCCCGACGGTCCGCCCCGTCGACCTGGCGAGTCTACGGCGTCGATCATGGTCGCCACCTCGGCGGTGCGGCCCCCACGAGGGAGATGACCGGTTGAGCGACCGGGGGGGGTGGCCGGCCGTGAAGCGCACGGTGACGCCGAGTACGCGACGACCCGGGAGCGCCGGCTCCGCCGCGACACCACGGCGGTGCCCGGCTACGCTCGCGTGGTGCTGCACACCGGACGCGTACCGGAACGGTTGACCAAGCGCGGCCTCGTCACCGTCTCGCACGCCATCGAGCAGGCGGCCCTGGCCACCGCCGAGGACGGTCCGCTGATCGTCCTCGCGCTGTTCCAGCGGATGCCGTACTTCGAGCGGGAACGGGCCCTCTACGAGCGGATCGCCGGCATCGCCGCGGCCACCGTCGTCGGGGTGGTCGACGCCGTCCCCGAGTCGTTGCCCGCCGAGGCGTACGGGGTGGTGCTGGCCGAGGACGAGGAGCTGGCGCGGGAGTGGTCGGTGGTGGCGCTGACCCCGCGCTTCGGCGCGGCGCTGGTGGCGTACGACCGGGCCGAGGTGGACCCGGACGCGCCGACGCTGGAGGCCGGCCGGCTGTTCGACGGCGGGTGGAGCTTCCGGCGCGACGCGGCCCTGCACGAGGCGCTGCGGCTGCGCCGCGGTCTTCGTCGAGGAGGCCATGGCGGACGGGGCGCAGGCGCTCGTCTACTGATGCGGCAC